>JAHDGM010000011.1:40495-61267 GCA_020627655.1 Hellea sp. | reverse complement strand
GATCTGTCGGGCGGACAAAGCGTTCTGCAACATTGTTATCAGCCCATTATAGATGCCGAAACGGTTTTGGCCCATGGGCAGGCTTTGGTTGGAGAGGCCAAGCTCGACGTCATAAAGGTTCGTGATCTGGCCAGTACCCTATCCACGGAAAGCGGGATGCAGCGATTGCAGAAACGTTATTCTGAAGGATTGTCACTCAAATCCATTTTAGGCGTGACCCTGATCGATAGTTCGTCTGAGGAGTGGGACCGGAAACAAGTCAGCTTTGCGCATTTACCGGAATTGATACAGCAGCGCCTTGAAATTGTTGCTGCGGCTGCCCGTATGCCGGTCACAAAACTTCTGGGACAATCTCCGGGCGGGCTTAACACCACAGGCGAAGGGGACATGCGCAATTATTACGACATGATATCGGGCCGTCAGGAAACCGGACTTAGATCAGCCCTGGAACGGCTTGACCGGCTTTTACTGGCCCATAGCGGCGTTTCTATTTCTGCCCATGATTATGCGTGGAACCCGCTTTATCAGTTGGACGAAGTGCAGGCGGCCGATGCCGCGTTAAAGCGCGCACGGCTGAAAGCTTAACGCAATAAAAATAGGAATAAATTCATATTCGGGCTTGTAGGTTTTCATGAGAAGGCCTATAAGGGGTCATCGTCGGAATTACGGCTCTTTTTCTGAAACTCATAAGCCATCTGACAATCTTTAATTATGCTATTGCGTTCATTGATGAACTGTTTTTGCTGTGTTGCTAAAAACAAAGGTAAAAATGCGGCTAAAACATACCAGCCTTTTGTCAGGGCGAATATAAAAGCTATCAAAACCACTATGTCGAAGAAGATATAAAATTGTCCCAGCCATCTCCGATCCCGTGTGGGATGTGTTGCATGAGGCGGTTCCAGATGGATGCTGATCATTTCTAAGGCTGGAAGATCTGATGGAGTCTGAACAATCAGGCTGTTGTGAAGTGTGTATAAGCCTGGCTCCAGATCAGGTTGAGGATTTCGGTCAAGATAATAGGCAATGCTGATCAGCTTTGGAATGTCTAGGTCGTTTTCAAGCTGATAAATGCCTCTGGCATTACGAATATATGTTTTCAACCAGCTGATCACAGCTTTGTTTATCAAGTCTTGATCATAAAAGAAATTAATTAAATGCCAAAAACTTATGATCGCATCCTCACGGATCGCGAACCCTTTCGCCTGCCTGACGATAGCATATCTGAGGCGGGTTATTTGACTATTTCCGCCCGTATCGCCCGCATTGGTATTCAGGCTTATTATGGTCATGAGTTATCGGGTGCCCAAGACGAAATCGAGATAGATAGATTGTATAAAGTCTACCGCTCGGAGGCAGAAGTCTTCTCTGATGATGCGCTGGATAGTTTTCGGGATCTGCCAATTACATTTGGCCATCCCGCATCAGAAGTCGATGTCGATAATTATCGAAGTTTCGCCGTCGGTCATGTTATTGGTCTTCCGATCCGGGACGGGGATTTTATCCGCGCTGAGCTGACCATCCGCGACTCGGAGACCATTGCTAAAATTAAAGCAGGAGAGTCCACACAGCTATCAGTGGGTTATCATGCCGATGTGACGTTGGAACAAGGCACTACGCCGGACGGTCAGGCTTATGACGCTGTTCAAAGAAATATTCGGGGCAATCACATCGCCCTTGTGGGTGCCGCGCGCTGCGGACCGCAATGCAGTTTAGAGGGCCGAATTGGAGATCAGCAGGTCTCTGACTCTGTTTGTGATTGCGACTGCGCATCCTGCCAAATCCATAAAAACCTATCCACTAAGGAACACATCATGACAGACTTTGTAATGATTAACGGCGAGCAGATACCGCTTGCCGAGGCCGTCGAACAATTACGCGATGCAAACAGCCGCATGGCCGAGGCCCTAAAAGATGCCAATGCCACTATTGAAGCTATGGGTGCTGAACTGGAAACCAAAAATGGTGAGGTTGAGGCGCTCAAACAGGCTCCGACAGGGGATTCAGATTTCACCGCCAAAGTACAGGCTCGGGCGCAAATGTTGTCCGAGAGTGCGTCAATCCTCGGTGATAGCGGGCCGCTGTCGGATTTGTCCGATGGTGACATTCGCCGCCGGGTTATCAATCATATTTACGGGGACGGATTTGCATCCGGTGCGTCGGAACACGCCTTGATTGGCATGTATAAAGTGGCCGTACGCGATGCTGCGCGCAGCAAAGATAATCTTAACGGGCATGTGAGGCCCAATTCATCAACAACATCAACGCATTTACAGGCGCAGTTACAAACGGGGCTCACGCGCCGTAATGAGCGTCTGGCAAATGCCTGGAAAGGAGACGCCTGATCATGGCATCTATTTCAAAAGCATATGCAGGCTTTGTGGCCGATCAACAAACCAGTGTGCGCCTGTCCCGCCTGGCCGAAGGGGCGGTTAATCCCGGGCGCGTGGTTACGCTGGGGTCTACGGATAATAGGGTGGTTCAGGGCGGCTCTGGCACTATTTTAGGTGTGTCCATGGCGGACCGTACGCTGAGCCCTGAAAAAAACGGTGTTTATGCCGCTGGCGACACAGTGGGTTATGTTTCTCATCCGGCCATTATCTGGTGCACCGCTCAAGTCAGTGTTAGCGCCGGTAATGCGGCGGCTTATGATCCAGCCAGTGGTGAGGTGAACCTCGCCGGAACCCCCATTCCCAATGCCATCTTTGATAGCTCTGCCTCTGCCGGTGAGCTGGTCAAACTACGCCTGCAATAGGAGATCATTACATGCATCTTGATAATACATCACTGGCGCAGTTTCGCAGCCAGCTCGTTAAACTTGAAACAGAAGCTCTGGAAGAGAGTTTTGACGATATTCAATATTCACAGTTAATTCCGGTCAACACATCGGGCCCTGAATGGGTCAAGGGCGTCACATACCGTTCACTGGATCGTATCGGGCAGGCCAAATGGATTAATGGCGGCGCGCAGGATGTGCCAAATGCTGATATCCTATCGGCCGAGGTGAACACATCTGTGGAACTTGCTGCCATTGGCTATTCCTACACTTTGGAGGAAGTCAGCCAATCCGTGCTTCACAATTTTCCGCTAGAGACGTCTCGCATTTCCGCCGCCCGCCGCGCCGCTGAAGAATTCATCGATAATGTGGCCATGAACGGTGATGCGGATAAAGGCATGGAAGGGCTTTATAACAGCTCATCTGTGACGCCGTTTGCGGCCGCCCAGACATTCGAGACTGCTACGCTTGAACAGGCTTTGACCATGGTCAATAACGGCCTCATGGGCGTTGGGGGTGAACAGGCCCGTTCTCGATATCCACGCGATACAATGTTATTGCCGACGGCTTCGCTGAGCGCTTTGGCAAACAAAATTGTGCCGGATAGTGCTGAGACGTTTCTGAACTATATCAAGAAAAATAATATCTATACGGCCCGAACGGGCAAAGAGCTGATGGTTCGCGATGTGGATGGTCTGGATATGGCCGGAGCCGGAGATACCAAACGCGCGGTTTTCTATCGCCGTGACCCTAACGTCCTCACATTCCATATGCCTATGCCGCATAAATTCCTGCCCGTTCAGCAGGTGATTATGGAGTTTAAAGTGCCGGGTATTTTCCGGATTGGCGGAACTGAAATTCGCCGCCCGGATGCGGTTGGATATCAGGACGGTGTTTAATATGGCCCGATATAAAAATACGGGAAAAATCCCGCGTATCCTGATCTCTGAGGCTGGTGACTATGTCCGTATCGCCCCGGGCGATGTGAGTGCCAATTTGAAACTGGATATTACTAATCCCGTGATGGCGGCTTATTTAGAGCGCGGAGAGATAGAAGAAATCAATCCTGTCAAACCTTCTGCGCCCGCGAAAAAGAAACAGATTAAATAATGGCCCAGCCAAGTTTAAACGGGTTTCTGGCGCGATTTCCTGAATTCGGCTGTGTAGATCACGGACTGATTATTTCAGTTATGGCCGAAGCGCCCCTTTACGTGGACTCCAGTTGGGGCGAAGCCGAGGAATTAGGCGCAATGCTATATGTTGCCCACAGCCTGACGCTGCAAGGACAGGGGGATATTGCGGCCGCGCAGAGCTTTAAATCCAGCGTGACTTCCATCACGTCTGGATCACACAAAGTAACCTATACGGATAGTCGGGGCGCAATGGTGGGCTTCGAATCAACGTCCTACGGACAGCGGTTCGAAGCCCTACGGCGGGCAAACGGCATATCAATGGTGAGTGTGTTATGAATGTCAGGGAAATACAGAAACAGGAACTCGTGGGCGCGTTAGTGGATCTGTATGGTCAAGGTGATTGGATCAGGCCGACTCGTTATTCAAACGGCCGGGGCGGTTTTAATGCTTCCACCGTTACCAAGACTATAAGATGTCACAAGGAAAGTTCCCGTGACGAGACGGCCAAGCGTAATATCGATCCCGGACATGCATTGATCTATGTTTTAAACGATGATGATATGGTCGCGCCGGTTAAAGGTGATGGACTGACCTTTGATGGACAAGCCTATATGATTACAGATGTGGCGCAGGATCCGCTGGGCGTAGCCTATGAGTGCGAATGCGAACATGGTGGTTCTCACATAAATGAGTATCAATAAATCCGGCTTTGATCGGTTTGTAAAAACCAAATCCCAGAGATTTGTAAGTGCTGCTATAGATGCAGCAAAGGATGAACTTTCACATCGTAATGATCTGAATATCAAAACATCTACGCCGAAATCATCGGCGAATATTATCAGCGCTGAACTTACTGTGAAATCAAAATCCGGGAATATTCTGGCTGAAGAGCTCGGCACCGAAACTGCGTCGCCGGCTCATACAGTTGGCCGCCTTGTTAAAGATCCGGCTATTCGGTCACGGATTGTGCGTAAAGCGGCAAGGCATTTAAAGTAACTGTATTTCTGTCATCCCGCACTTGATGCGGGACCTCGCCCATTGGATGAAGCCGGTGAGGTCCCTGGATAATTGCTGTGCAATCTCCGGGATGACAATTATTTGGATAATATATGATCGACGTCATTGGCGACCTTTATCAATATCTGTCGGCACAGACAGATATTACGGACATATTGGATGTATATGCAGGGGCGCCTGCAATTTTTGCCGAGCAAGTACCAGCAGATCATGAAATCACGCAGCCTGTCGTCGTGTTGGATTATCCAACTGTCAGTCAGCGGCTTCAGACCAGCAGCAATATCAATCGGGATATTCAAATAACTATTCGTCTATATGCACAGGTTTATTTCACGCGGGCCGGAGCAAGTTTCCATGATACCCTGTTATTGCAACAGGCATCGGAATGTATAGCTAAAGCGCTTGTGACGGCAAGAATACCAGTCAGCGGCGGTATTTTACGGGGCGCTAATATTCAAGGGCCGATAATTTCGCCCACGGAAGATACCAGCCTTGCCGGACGGTTGATTACGGTGCGGTGGCAGGTTGAGGAGAGTTAGCAGCCCGAAGCAAACAGGTTATGGGTGGTGTAGTTTTCCACATCAATAGCCAGAACATCCACGCCATAAGTGGAATAAGGAACCGCTATGAGCGGGGCGTCCTGAGCCAATAGTTTTTGATATTGTTTTGCGGTTGTTTGAAGCTGAGAACTTTCAAGGGCTATGATATCCAGTATCGGACCACAGGAAAGAAATGCGGCTTCCCAATTATCTGTTTTTCGGAATTCCGTAAGATAGGCTTTAACATCTTCGCTTTCGTAATAAGGGATGGGGGGCGTATTGCAAAACTCTGCCTGATGCAGGGCGCTGTCCAGTTCGTGCATTGTCCGAAAATTACGGCTGTTAAAGAAAACGCCTTCATGAGAAATGGATTTTAGAATTGGTTTTATCGCTGCTTCCAGGTGATCTTCACAGCTAGGAGTATTAGCGGGATCAAAATCGTCGATGAACTTTCCGCCTTGTCCAAGGTGAATTTCACGGCCTTCAATAGTCATATAAAAGTCTGCAAAAGGTACGCTTCCGGTTTCACCTTTTAACTCGGTGCGCAAGGTAACGTCTTTGCCAAGAGCATCCCAGCGCAAGGTTTGTTCATCCATCAGGTCACAAGCGTGTAACACTGGATTGTCCAGAGCTGCGATGCTTGATGTCATCAAAAAAACCGCCGCCAGACTTAGAAAATGTCGTTTTATCATGATTACACCATGGCCCACAATTGGAGCCTGATCATGACAAATACATGTCAAAATTATGTTAAATTTCAACTCTAACGGAGAAACCAAATGTCAGGATTAGTCCTTAATCAGGAAGTCGTGAATGTCGAGATTGATATCGGCACCGGCTTTATCGAATTTCCATGTGTGACACAGGCGGAGCTGGGCGAAACCAGTGTCGAACGCATTAAAACCACCTGTTTTTCATCACCCATAGGTAGTCCGGAATATTCCACTGGCGAGATTGATGTGGGCGAAGGCTCTGTCACTTATAATGTGGGCCTTGCTGAAAATGTGCATCAGTTCCTGATCCAAAATCAGGGCAGTAAAACACCGATACAGTTGCGAATTACGGTAGATGACGGGACAACGACTTATACATTGTCACGGTCTTTCCTGAATATGGGTGTATCAGAGCCGTTTAATATCAATGAAGTGTTTGCCGCGACAATGAAAATTCAGGCCACAGGTGTTGCCACCCGTGCCTTTGCAGCCAGCACTTAATATCCATAATGAAAGAGGGGATTATGACCGTATTTGGTGATGTGAAACATAGCTGGCCAGAGGGCGAATATACCATCCGCTTTTCCTACGCTGCCATTGACGCCATCGAGCGTGAGTTCGGCGAAGAATGGTCAGAGCGATTGCGGGATCTTTTTGTAGGCAAGACCAAAAAAGATCTTGCGCTTGTGACGTCTCTGACGACAGGTCAATCTATTGAAGAGGTCGAGACAGCGTCACCGCCCATTGTGCCTCTGGTCAATGCACTTTACCATGCCTGGCAATTGGCCTGGCATGGTACGGAACAAGCTCCTGATGAGAATGAGGAGGCCCAAACCGAAAAAAAGTTCATGGCCTTGGTGAGGTCGTGGATGAAGCATTAAACCTATGGCTCGGCCTTGGCCGTTCTTATGCAGGCTTTTGGGAGGTAACCCCGAAAATCGCCAGCGTCATCATCGGCGCCGCGCAAAAATATCAGCACCGCGAAATTGTCATGCAGTCCTGGTATAATGAATATATGGCCCGGCAGAAACGCTTAAAGGGACTGAGCTCTTATCTTAAAGAGCCCAAACCTATTAAACCGCTTAAATCCGGTGAGGCCATGCAGGCCGGCCCGTGGTTGGCTTTGTTTGGAGCGGGCGGCACAATTGAAACTGATCTGTAAGAATTATGTCCACAGTTACATTTAACGGTATCCGTCTTTCGGATGCTGACAGCAATTCCGGTTGGGGTAATTTTAATGCCTCCGGCCCGTCACCCGCCGCCGAGCCCCAACTCAAATATCAGGGGACGAGTGCGGTCAATAAAAAGGTGACAAGTACGACCAGTCGTTCAGGCGTGCGCTATACTCATGGCTCGGCCACCAATATGGCAAACGGAAATTATCCGCTTTGGGTCTGTAAAATGAAGGTTGGTGATGCGGGTGATCTAAACGGTACTTATGGCTGCGAGGCTGCGATCGGTTCAGGGACAAGCGCCTATTACTCTTATAACCTAGCCGGGAGCGGGGCGAATAATGACCAATATTCTTCGGGGTATTCCTCGCAAGGAGGATTGGCCGAGGGCTATATTATCGCGGCTATCAACCCCAATGTGGCGCAGTGGCGCGAAGGTACAAGCGGAAACCCGTCATTATCGGCTGTCGACTTTTTCGCTGTTGCCGCCCAATTTGTTACGGGTGGGGCGAAGTCGGAAAATGTGGCCTGTGATGCTATCGATTTAGGTGTTGGCCTGAACTATGGCGGGACAGGTTTTACCTTTGCCGACGGCGTGGATACGGATCAGGGCAATAGCAATAATCGCTGGGGTTTTGCCTGTAAAAACGGCTCCGTTATTTCCTTGCGGGGTTTGCACCATCTTGGGGCTGGCGGCTCTATTTCCGGTACGGATAGCAGTACATGTATCTTCGTGGACGGTTATCACGGTACAGGGGATGCTGGGATTAAAATTGATCTCTCAAGCGCTGGCAGTGTTTTAACATTGGCTGGAACCTATACGGGGCTGGGCCGCCAATATGGCAGTGATGATACGCGCCCGGACCTTAACGTGACAGGCACAAATGGAACTTTAGAACTTTCCGGGACATTCGAAAATTTCCGGCACATAGAGCTTACCCAAAGCGTAACAGTTTCTGGAAGCTTAGGCTTTTCTGATCTTGTGCAGAGCGGGGCGAGTCTGTCCGGTGCGCGGCTCTTACCTAATAGCGCAGCGGGCATTGCAGCCTGTTCCGATGTGGATTTTACCGGGCTCATCAATTGCAAAATTATTCAGGCCGGTAGCGGCCATGCTTTTGAAATCACGGCGCCTGGGACTTATGGTCTTTCCGGTTTGAATTTTAGCGGGTTTGGTGCATCTGAGAGTGACAGCGCCGCCATTTATAATAATTCCGGCGGGGCGGTGACGCTCAATATTTCCGGCGGTAATACGCCGACCATACGTAACGGGACAGGTGCCAGCACAATCGTCAATAACGCCGTTTCTGTAACCCTGGAAAATATCTTTCCCGGGACTCGGATTAAAGTTTATCGTCAGAGCGATAATGTGGAGCTTGCCGGTGTAGAAAGCTCGGGTGCTACATTTACCGCAGGACTTGAAGCCGGGCAGGGGGTCATTTTTCGCCTGATCGCGCTGGGCCGCCGATTTACGGAATTTGACCTGACCGTCCCGGCCAATGACACAACCATACCAGTGTCTCAGCAGCTCGACCGCGTTTACGAGAATGGATGAACGGGTGGAGGGATTCGAACCCCCGACAATCCGTTTACAAAACGGCAGCTCTACCACTGAGCTACACCCAGATGAAACTATTCATATGAAATGAATAGTTTGGTCTAGTCGTTTATATAGCACACACGAAAAAGTTATCAAAATGAATTTCACATCACTCAAGCGCAATAATTTGCGCTATATCATGTTTCGTCTCAAGACGGAGCAGACATCCGGTGCTGCGCGCCGCAAATCCAAATTAACCGGTAAGGCTATGCAGAAACTGCTCTCCGGCTGGGGACATGAGGTTTCTGTGACCGGCGCGCGTAAGCTTTTGGCAGATATTAAAAACCATTATGAAAATCAGATATATTTCACAGGGTGGGAGAATTTCGCGGCCGAAGTCACGAACCGGAAAACCGGTTTGGTACGCGGAACCAATAAATCCTGGGACATCGGCATGATTGATGGAGACGGTACGCCCGCCTCTCAAATTCAAAATACAGCTCGCATGGTCAACCGGCCTCATAAATGGTTCCTGTTCGGGGCCTATTATACGGAAGTTGTCTCAACGCGGGGGCTGGAAAATGCGGTTACATCCGGGCTGGATCATTTTGCACGGCTTGACATGTTGGGCGATGGGCCAGCCCTACGCGATGTCAGATTATATCCGGATATAAGCGGGCAAGGCCGAGAGTTTAATTATCGCGGGATATATGAGCAGGCTTTAAACTAAATTGTCATCCCGCACGAAGGGCGCAGCCCAAGATGCGGGACCTCTATTTTTTTCTGAACCTCTTCGCAGGTCCCGGATAATGCTGGACGCATTTCCGGGATGACAGAATTTTATTATCATCGAAAGGACCTAATTCATGGCACTCATCACCGATCCTGATCAGCTTAATCAGGGCACAGAAGTAACTTATGACACGGCGGCGCTGACCATGGCGCTTTCACTGGCGGGCAATTTGTCCGAGGACGGGGTCACTGGCCAATGCCTCTATTCTTTTTCCAAGGAAGAATGGCTAAGCGACGCCAATCTGATTAAATATACATTTCCAATGCTGGCAATTACGCCGGAACAGTTTGAGTTTGGCTCTAACGGTTCAAAATTCTCTGACTGGAAGCCGCTGGACGATGCCACGCGTAAACTGATCCGCACCGCGGGATGGCGCGAATATGACAATACGGCCAGCAATCTGCGTGAATATGTGGGCGTTATCACATTGGGGGCCATTGACGCGGCGTCCAAAACATCCGGTGACCGGGTGAAATATGCCTTTGCCAATGACAATACGACAACCGATATGACCTATGCAGGCCCTGCCAACGAAGCCGTGCAGATCTACGGCGATGCAGCCAATGGCAATTTCGACAAGCGCAGCGAAGTCATGACCGTCTATGTTCGCGAGGAAAACAAGACTTACGGCTCGGCGACGACTACATCGATTGGTACGACGACCCTGACATATAACGTACAGCGTTTCCCTCTATCAGAAGGAACTGACCTGAAAGCCGATGTGGCCGATACGGGCATTGACGCCGATAGCAATGGCACGGCCGATGTTGCGCCCTATGATGTTATGTCCATCACCTATATTGAACACGCCAATCAGGGCGACTGGGCGGACGCTACCGCTTATGCGGCCAATGATGTGGTCAAAGGCTCTGATGGCCGCTGGTATATCACGGCGGCAGGGGGCACTTCTGCGGGCGACTCGACGGATCTAGCAGGCGGCAGTGACACGGGAATTAGCTGGGTCAGCTTTACCGGTGAGCGGCAGATCGGGACAGACTGGTACGCCTTTGGCGTCATTATTGACGGCAATAATGCAGCGGCTGAAGAGATCTACGAATTCGTGCAATGGTCACTGCGTCAGAGCGGTGATATCGACGCCGGAACAGGCACGCAGGTCGGTCTTTTGGCCGAGGACCTGATGCTGTTTGTGGGTGATACACTACGCACACTCCGCCAGAGTGACGGTGATGGCGTATTCATTGATAACTTCAACACCAATGATACTAACCGTTTGGAGTTTCAGGATGATAACTATGCCGGAGCAGCGCGAACATTCCCGTTCCGCTCGGCCGGGAACATCACGTTTAACACCAATATCGTCAATGATACGGATGCCCGCTACTGGATGTTCTTCAAGGATGCAGGCGGCAACCTAATCGATACGGCCAATGCTATTATCGTGCAGGATGATGCTGGGTCTGATATTACCGGGCTTGTCACGGGCCAGGCCTCTATCAGTTTTGATTTTGACTTTGACGGAAATGTGCAGGGCGGCCGTTCTTCGGGCAGTAACGCCATTGTCGTCATTCGCGTCATGGGGCTGAACACTACGCAATATGTGGAAGCCGAGTTCACCATTTCCCGCGCCACCGGGCTTAACTTCCCAATGACAGGCGTCTTAGAGCGGAACTATCTGAACGCAGCCTAATTCTCAGTCCGCAGGAGGGCGAAATGAATGTCCATTACATTCGACACGAGCGCAGCGCCTGCGCTTTATATTGATTTGGATCCAGCAAAGACGTCTTATCCTGCGCGGGAAATTTACTCGCGCTGGAAAGACTGGGTATTGGGCGGCAACGCCCAATGGCCGCCTGCCTTTCGAACGGTGGGCGGAGATGTTACGGGTGAGGGGGAAGTTGCCCCTCGTTTCTTCTTCATCCGTAACGATCTGGGCTGGACGATCCGCAAGCCGGATTCCAATGCCGAGTTTCTGATCGACGGAAATTTGATCGGCCAGGATACAGCGCTGACCACATTATCTGAACCGTCAGGAAGCTTCACACCGACCGTGCGCCTGCGGCTCACACAGGTCTCGGGGATTAACACCTCAGCATTCTGGCAGGCTGTAATTGCTGATTTCGATCAGGGTACGGCCGGCTATATTGTTTCGCGTCTGTTAAAACTTGCTGAGGCCGATGAGGATCTGACAGCCAGTAAAGCCCGGCTTCTGGATAAGGATACGGGGGATGTGCTTTTGGAAAAAGACGTTAGCGGCGGGACGATTACGCCTGTCAGTCTTTCCGGGGAATAGCATGTTCAGATTTGCCTGGGCCTATCAGGGCTCTGATCAAGCGGGCGAGGGTTTCCCTTACCCGGTTCAGTCCATAAGCATCCGGTTATTGGGTGAACGCCCGGCGACAAAACTGGCCCGGCCAGGTTGCCATATTGCCATCCGCTCACGGGCACCGTCCACCCGGACTGAACCGGGCGCGCTTTATATTTTCTCTAGAAAGTAAATCATGATTGCTAGTGATATCATTCGAAAACAGGGGGATACATACCCCATAGAAGTGACGGTTTTAAAAGAAAACGGCGCGCCGCTGGATCTTGCGGGGGCTCGGATTTTTATCTGGGCGTTGCCGCGGCTGAAACCGTGATTGCCCCGGATGTTCCGGCATTGGTCCTATCCGGCAGCGCGTCGGGCGATCCGGGCATGGTCAGTTTCGATATTACGCCCGCCGAAGCGGCCAGCGTGGCCGCCGGTGATTACTTTGCCGAAATTCAGTTTCAACAGGGCGGCTATGTCATCACCACACGGACGTTCCGCTATAAGGTCAAAGGCCAGATTGTTGGATAATCATGAACCGCGTTAAATCAGTAAATGTAGCAGCTTATCTTTTATCCTTGGCGGATAAAGACGGTATTGGTCTGAGCCCGCTCAAACTCATCAAACTTGTCTATATGTGCGAAGGGTGGAGCCTTGCTTTGCGGGGAAAGCCTCTCATTCGTGAAAGCATCGAGGCCTGGCAATATGGCCCGGTCATAGCTGAGCTCTATTCCAAAATTCGGCATTTTCGCGCCTCGCCGGTTTCTCTCTCAGGGGATGAAGATGACATTTTAAGCACTGATCAGCAGGAACTGGTGAACTCAGTCTATAGGGCCTATAATCACTTGTCGGGCATGCAGCTTTCGGATTTGACCCATCAAGCCGGAACGCCCTGGTCACAAATATGGGATAAGCACAACCGTAAACAGATAATCCCGCGCGATATGATTACAGATCATTTTACCGCTCTGGCCGCTGCGTGACAAAGGTGCTGCTATGGCAGACATGGGGAAAACCTATCCGGTTCCAAAGGCCCGCATTGTCGAACCTGCATCTTCACCGCGCTCCGAGCGTGAAGCGGCAGCCTTTGTATTGGGTCTGGATTTAAAAGATAAGCGTACGGAAAATAAACTCCGGCAACTCGGACGGGATGACAGTCTGGATCGACATTTGCATATTGGTCTGATCTTGATTTTATATGTGGGGCTGACGCTCTCATTACTCAGCGTGATTTTCCTGTTTCTGCATATGACAAATGTAATGCGGTGGATGAGCGACACTCAGATCAGAACCATGACAGAGCTCTTGACCACAGGGGCAATTGGCGGCGTGATTGCCACAGTTGCTCGCGCCCGGTTTGCAGCTATAGACCGGAAGGAAGGTTAAACTTTGCCTTTTAGCAAATGCTCAATCACCAGTTTGGCATAAACCGCATGATGGGCGGTGGGGAAGGCGAAGATTTCAGATAGACCTTCATCACGGAAGAATTGCAAGGCTTCTTCTTTGTGGTCCAAATAGGCGACGTCTTTGAGATAGACGGTTTCAGAACCTTTTTTACCGACAAAGAAGACCCGCTGATCGGTGATATAGATATTGCCTGTGTCCAGAATATCCGCCTGTTCAAACTCGTCTTCAAGAGGTGCCAGATATGTGTGAATTTTCTGCCAGTTACAGGGCAGTTTTTCATAGGCGGTTTCGTTGTTTTCAAGGATGATTTGATAAGTTTTTGGGGTTAGATCAAGAATGCCCGTCTGTTCATGGCGCTCTAGCGCTTCCATGACGAGGAGGAGATTGTGTTCGTCAATTGGATGGTATTCGAGAAGCGTGCGGGCTTTTTCGAAATCTCTGGCATTTAAAAGTTGTTTGAGAGTCTCTATCGCGATTTGATTTGGAGCGCCGCTGTCCAGAAACTCATATTTCGAATACAACGTTTCGCGAGATTGTTCAGGATTTTGAAAAAGGTCTTGTGAAGCATCCAAAAAAGCCTGCTGCGTTCTTTTTAGTTGGAGAAGATGAGCCTCTTCTTCCTTTTTTCGTTGGAGAAGGCGAGCCTGTTGCGCCTTTATTGCTTCCTTCTTATTGTTAATCAGGGTGGTCGTAGTTCTGTAACAAATAAAAAGTACCAGTAGTCCAAGCAATCCAGACAAGACTGAACTTAACCAACTATATTTGTGATATTCTCTTTCAAGGTAATTATATGCGAGATGTTCGTCTACGAGGATGAACGAAAAAAAGCTTAAAACAGAAGCGATAACAGATGCAATCGCGCACCTAATGCCAATAAAATCGATTTCCTTCCGATAGCTTCCGGCGGCTTTTATCAAAGCCCAATACATGACAATTGCTATGATTCCGAAAATAGCTGGCGCTACGTATACAAACGCGTCGTAGTAAATACCATCGTAGATGACGAATCCGATCCAGGCCAATAAACCAATCAAGATAATTGTTGTGAGTGTTTTCAATTCCCCCTCCAATGACCCAAAATTTCCATCATAACTCAAAGAAAGCAATAGCTTTATGACAGAAACATATAAGGCCGGTGAAATTGAGGTCAGTGTAAAACTCGATACTTCAGCACTCAAGGGTGAATTCGCGGCGCTCAATCAAGCCATGGCAAAGAGTGGTCAGGATGCTTCAAAAGGGTTTTTTCAGGCGATTGATGCAGAATTTAAAGGCAGTAAGGATAAGTTTAAGTCTAGTTTTTCTGATATTTTTAATGCTTCCAAAGAGGCAAGAAAAGCTGGAGTTGAGAATGCTAAAGCGCTTGCCGAAGCGATGGCAGAAGCAGGTAAAGTAGTTGCGAAAAAACCAGCAGGACAATTTTCCAAAATCCTAAAAGATAGGTGGAGAACAATCCGAACGCGAACTAAGAAGGGTTTGATAAGTTTAACAGCACAGCTCCAAGTTGGATTAAAGGCTATGGGCGGTGCTATGAAGGCAGCCATTACTAGCACTGGCATCGGATTGCTTTTCGAGGGGTTAGCCTTTGGTGTCAGCAAATTGATTGATCTCGCAAACGGATTTTTCAATAGCGCAGCTATCGCTGCAGAAAAAGCTGGGGAAACTCTCCAAGATGTAGGGTCGGATATTGAAGGGCTTGGAACCGCCTATCAAAATTTAACCTCTAAAACTCAAACCCTTGAACAGCAAACCCTCGAGCTCAATAAAGCCATAGACGGATCTGGATCGGCAGCTGAAACTGCTGCCAAAAAAGAACTTGAGGCTATCAATAAACGCATCCGTAAGAACAAAGAACTACAACGCGTTTATCTGGATGATGCACGCTCTAAATTGCGGACTGCTCGAGAGGCCGAAAAAGCCGCCGACAACTATGCGCTAGCTAAAATATTTACGTCCTTTAGGGGTGGCCGTACTAATGTTGTTGCCAAAAAGCTAAAGAAAGACAGCGAGTATGCGCTAAAGATCGGAAAGTTGGTCGAGGAGGAACAAGAAAGACTGAGAAAGAAAGAACAATCAGTTGATGAATTAACAAAAAAGGAGCGAAAAAGATTCGATGCGATTACTAAATATGACATCGAACGAGCCGAAAACGCTCAAAAAATTCTGGAAGCCGAGCAGCTGGTTGCGGCGTTAGAGACTCCAATAGTTGACGAGCTCAAAACACCTGAAAATAATCCTGCAGCTGATGCGACAAGCAATGCTGATAATGCTGACTCAGATTCAATTCCTGAGAAAGATTGTGATAGAAAATGCGATGAAAAAGTCCGGCGGGTTGAGGCCCGGCAAAAAGAAGCGCCTGAGCCAACGTTAAACAAAGAGGCAGAAGAGGCCGCCCGTAAAGCGGAGGAGGAGGCGGAACTTCATCGGCAGCGTATAGACCACGCTAAAGAGCTAAAAAGACAGGCCGACGGTCCGCTTGGAGCTTATCGCGCTCAACTCGAACGGATCAAAGAGGTTGAGCGAAATGACGAAGCCGCGCAGGCGGCTGGCGGTGATCAAAATATTCAGTCGGCAAAACTTGATGCCTTGCGTGAGTTAGCATCTGCGACCGAAGATTATGGACTTGTACTGAATGAGTTAGATAAGCTTTTAAAAGCAGATGAAATTACGGTTGAGCAATATGGCCAGGCGTTTCAAAATGTTATTCAATCGATTTCAGACACAGATAAGGCCCTGGAACTTCTTGGAACCCGTGCACAAAACGATATTTTGGGCGACTCTCTTATCAAGAAAGATGCCATTGATGAGGCAAACAAATCTTTAAAAACATCCGAAGAATATCTCGAAGCCATAAACGCCGAAAAGAGAGAAGCGTTGGAGCTGGAGGCTCAAGAGATTGAGAATAAAATTTTGCTGGCTGAAATTGGCGAAGGAGAACCCGTAGATGTCAAGGCATTACGTGAACGATTGGCTATCATTCGAGAAAATCTGGATCTGTTGCAGAGGGGGTTTACGCCGGAACAAGCCGAGAAAATTGCGCCCAAATTGGTTCAAACGGATGAATATAATGACCTTAAAGATGACGTCAAAGACCTGTTCAAAGGCGGTATAAAGGCCGCTATTGACGGAGATTTTGAAGAGTTTCTATCTGGGAAGCTACAATCTGCGGCAGACAGTATGTTTGACAATGCACTGGATGCATTGCTCAACGGATTATTTGCCGCTGAAGGGCCTTTGGCGGGTCTGTTCCACGGCGGTGAAGGCGGTGGTGGTCTGTTAGGTGCTATCTTTGGGGATGGCAAAAAAGGCGGCGTAGACAGTATTTTCAGTGGCTTGTTCGGGGGCGGAAAACCCGACGAGAAAAAAGATACTGCAACAGATGTAGCAACGGACGCTCTGGGTAAGTTTACGGATGGTTTGACAGCAGCCGAAGGTGATTTGGGCGGATTTGGTGGTGCCTTATCGTCCATTTTTGGTCAGGGCGGCCTGGGCGGTCTATTTGGCGGCGGAGGCGGTATAGGTGGATTGCTGGGTGGGCTTTTTGCCGGATTTTTTGCTGATGGCGGTGTTGTTCCGCGCGGTCAGTTTGCCATTGTAGGTGAAGAAGGGCCCGAAGTTATCAGCTCCGGCGCGTCACCTCTGCGGGTTACGCCCATCAATGATAATTACGCCGCCAAACACACGGCGCGGGTTATCCCGGATGGCGGCGGTGGCGGGCTGATGCAATATGCGCCCGTCAATAATTTTTATGGTCACACACAGGACGACCTGCGCCGCTCGCTGGATGAACGGGACCGGGCCCTGAAATCCGAAATGCCCGGCATGATGGATCGTCATAATTTTAACCGCAAACGGGGAATGGCTTGATGGCATCTGAATATGATTGGACATGGTGTGCCAATGAGGTGGAGTTCAAACCCTCTTATGCGGTGCATAAACCGGAGTTCGGGCGACAGGCCCATGAGTTCATGTCGCCTTACTGGATGTTTGAGTTGGGCCTACCGCCCAAAGATATGAAACAGCGCCGGGAGATTGAGAGCTTTCTGGCTCGCACCGAAGGGGTGAAAGTGGTCAATGTTTATGATCCGCGTATTCCCGTGCCGGCTTATTATCAGGCTTTTTACGGCCCAAATATGCCTCAAGGGTTAGTACCGGAGTTAACGGTGACGGGTATGGATCGCAGCACTTCGAGCCTGACTGTTATGGGGCGGGACGGGGACTTTATCACCACGGGTGATCCGATAGCTTTTACCTATGAAGATGTGCGCTTTTATTTCAAGGCGCACGATGATTTGTGGTTGGACGGGAGCGAGCAGGCTCTCGAAGTGTTTATTCGCCCGCGCGTGAACGTTACGGGGATTAGTGTTGCTGCGGAGCGCCTAAAGCCTACGGCGCGCTTTTTGATTGAGATTAACAAGACGGGCGGACGGACGGGGCTCAACCGTTTCACCAGCTATCAGCTTTCCGGTGTGGAGTTCTGGGGCACATTGTCGTGATTGTCGAAAGCTATAATGAGGCCGGCGCTCTGGATGCGTTGATGGAGCCTTATATTTCCACGCGGATATGCTTTTCTGTGAAGCCGGAAGCCGAGATTTTCCGTTTTGTCAAAGATGCCAGCCAGATGGAACTGGATGGTAAGACCTATCATCCGGTACCATATGCGGAATTTTCCAATATCGCATCCGGGGACGGGCAGGCGGCGGATACGGGTTCTATCACACTAGACGGGGCCAATATCATTTCTCATTCAGAACAAAGTGTTGATGAGGTTTTGCAGAGCTTGCTCGAGTTTCCTTTGCGGGACCGCCCGGTACAGATCGGTCTGATTGTTTTGAACACGGAAACCATGGCGCCCATCGGCCTGATTCCGCAATTTGTCGGCTTTATTGATCAGGCTCCGCTGGAGGTCAACGATAGCGGCAGCCGTCTGGATATTCATGTGGCTTCTTTCCGGGCCTATGCTCAGCGACAGGTGGCGCGGACTTATAGCGACACGGATCATCAGGCCCGTTTTCCGGGGGATAAGGCTCTGCGCTGGATATCAGACGCGGTATTTCGGGGCGGTAAATATGCCTGGAACTCCACCAGTGCCCGCGGCAGTGGTGCGGGACGGGGCGGAGGAGGCGGTGGTGGTGGCCGCTATAATCAGCACCATATTACGGATTATCATCACAGATGAGCCATCTGATCTGCCGGCAGGCGGGACCTGCCGATATTCCGCTTCTTACTGAATTGGTTGCAGAATTCCATAAGCGTTCGCCGCTTGTGGATTTCCCGTTCAGCCCGTCGGGCACACGGACTTATCTTGAATTTATGATGCGCTGTCCCACGGGCTGCGTGATAACTCACGGACAGGGTCTTATTGTCGGGACAGTGACGAATTATCCGTTCTGTGATTTGCGACTGGCCAAGGAACAGCTCTGGTATGCCCGTAGCGGCGGGATGCTGCTCTTATCTGCATGGCAGGACTGGACGGCCTCAAAAGGTGCGCAGATTGACATGATGAGCGCAATACACGGCCCGGATGTGGATGCTGACAGTGTGGATAAATCTCTGGTTAAACGGGGCTACTGGCTCACAGAAAACACTTATTGCAGGAAGCTCTGATGGCGCTGTTTACGACAATATTAGGCAGTACATTCCTTGCCGCTGTAGCAAATGCAATTGTTAGTTTTGTTGCGGCCACCGCATTAAATATTATTGCTAAATCGCTGCAAAAGAAACCTAAGGCTAACACGGATGCGCTTGATTTTGAACAGATGGTCCAACGTCGGTTACGTAATGGACAGCCTTTAGAAGTGTTGACAGGGCGCCGGATCGTGGCGGGTATCGGGGCTTTTGATGATGGTTATAGTACAAAAAATGAGCACGGTGTTTCCGTGTCGATTATGTCAGCTAAACCTTGTTCGGCGTTTCATCAGTTATTTTTGGATGGAGAGCCTGTTGAGCTGTCAGGGGATCCCACACAAGGAGAGGTATTTGTAACGTCCCATTTCTTAGGGCGACCTGCTCCGCAGACGATTACGGCTTTTGCGGGTATACAGATCACGCTTCATACTGGTGATCCACAGCCGCGTGTGAAAGTCAGGGTGTTTTTGGGTGACGATAATTCAGGGTTAGGCGAATTTCTGGCGAGTAAATTTCCCGGTAAGTTTTCAGCAAATGATGACTTTGGCGATTACTGTGTTGTGGTGCTGGATTGTTGGAATACAAATGATGATCTGGATGAAGAGGATGGGGAAAACTACATCCCGTTTCAAGGCTATCCCGAGTTTAAGGTGGAACTGTCAGGTGTCAAAGTCTGCGATCCGCGTCAGCCGACCGGGGATTATGCCAACCCTGCCACATATGTTTATTCCGATAATGCGGCACTGATCGATGCGCAATATGATTATGGCTGGTATTCAGGAACCGGAGCTGGAAAGGCGTTGATTGTGGGCAACGGTTATCCGGCTGAAATGATGGATATTGAACGGATTAAACTGAATGCGAATTATTGCGACCGGGAAGGGTTTACCTGTTCCGGGATCGTCCGGTCCGGATCCAGGGGCGATCAGGAAGAAATCTGGAAATGCTATAATGCGGACCGGGTGGAACATGCGGCCAAAGTGTTTTCCGTTCCTGAAGGTGATCGGGCAATATCTGAAACAATTGACGTATCAGCCTATCCGGCGGCTCATGTCAGCGCCTATGATGCGGACGGGTTTTCCACCGAAGTCTATAATGAAATCAGTACGGTTTATTCCGAACCTGAGGAGTTTTACGGGGAAAAGGATCTACCGCTTTACTCTGATGCAGCGTGGATAGCCGCAGATAATCACATTCCCCGGCAGATGTCACTGCCGCTCTTATTTGTCACGGATAAAGTGCAAGCAGGTAAGCTTCAGAAACAGGAAGTCCATATCTCGCGTGCGGCCGGGACGTGCACCGTCTCCAACCTGCCCTTTGGGTTTTTACGGATCAAAGTAGGTGATCTGATCACTTTGACGGGTGCTAATGTTACAGCTGTGAACGATAAAAAGTGGGTGGTTAAAGGACGGGGCCAGACGGCACGGGGGGATATATCTTTGAGCCTGCGGGAATATTCAGGGGCATCTGCTTTTGATTTTGATAATGCGACGGAAACACCGTTCCCGCAGATTAATCCACCTTTACCTCGTCCCTGGCCTTGGTGGGAAAGACTGCCTTATGTGTCACCCGGCCGGTTTGATGCGATCAATACTAATGTTACAGGAATTATTGCGGGGACGCAGCCTCTTGCCGATGTAAACATTACAGGGCGGGGATCCTTGTCATCAGAACTGGATGGGGTATCCAGCGATATAACCAATGTGCAAACAGACATAACCAGTGTATCCGGTGAAGTTACGGGAATTAAGGATGGGACGGTACCGCTGGATGACGTCGTGATTTCAGGTTTGGGTT
>JAHDGM010000011.1:0-40485 GCA_020627655.1 Hellea sp. | reverse complement strand
CTCAGGATGCCAATATTGAAAATGTTGTCACCAGTGGGGGGAATCTGAGCGTTACGGTTTCACCGGCATCGGCTTGGGGCGACGGGGTAATTGAGGCCCAAACCATTTACACAAACAGTATTACTTTGACCGTCAATAATGGATCAGGGGCGGAGACCATTTCTTATGTCAAAATATCCGGTGATGATTTCACAGTGACAAACCCAACGAGTTCTACAACGCAATTCAGTGCTGTATTGGGTAATGGGAAGTTTGCGACGTATAAGGCTGTTGTGACCGATGGCGGGGATACAGCCGAAGTGCAGATACCTGTTTTCATCATGAACGAAAATAACGGTCTTTAAGGAACATTATGATCTATTCTAATCAACTGGCACTTGCCGGAGTACCATCTTTTGACTTGGGCGTTTGCCGCTCAGAAGATTTCAACAGCCCGACTATGGATTTTCATGAACTGGATCTTACCGGCGCGGCGCTGGAATGTGTGGTCTCTTTATATCCCGGGGCGGAAGAGCGCGTAGCTAGTCTGGTTGTAAGCAAAACAATCGAGACAAATACTTATCAAAATTTGGTTGATGAGTGTCGTTATCAAGCCGAGTGGCTCCCTTGTGGTAAAGCTTTGACCGATACGGTCAAGACTACAGTGATTAACATAACTTCGGCGCAAACGGCGTTTGCCAATTTACCCAAATCTGAAAATAATATTGAAGGTGTCCAGCTATACTACGCCTTAAGACAAACAACTCCTGATCAAAATGTGATTTTGGCAGGCAATTTTCATGTGACGGAGACTGCTCAATGACAGCGCAAAGTAGAGTGATATTTGTTCCTAGAGGTCCGAAAGGCAATCAAGGGGTTAAGGGGGATGATGGTAACTCATCTGTGGATACAGGGCGAGTTGATGGGGTTTTAGATATACTGATTACTAATGTCGTTATCTATTGGAGTGAAAACGGCAACGACTTAAATGATGGTAAGCAGGTCGGGAATGCTGTGCAAACATGGCAGCGTGTCTGTGAATTAATGGAGTTTAATAAGCAAAACTATGTTTACGTAATAGGTGATGTGGTAATGGATTATTACGTATCGACGAAAGGCAATACGTTTTTGAATATTTCAAAAGCTACTGGTGCGACAAATGCAAAAATCACAGTTATGGATTCAAGTAACCACGGCAGTCTGCCTGGTGGGTTTTGGATGCGTGGCGGCAGCGGCCTCTATTTAAATTCTGTGGATATTCATTTGGACAGTTCAAAAGGTCCGTATGGGATGTTTGGACTCTGGAATGGGGTAGGGAGTGCGGCAATATATATATATGGATCAACTATTACACAGTCGCTTACGAATTCCGCCCGCCTATTTTTTGCTTCAGATGGTTCACGTCTGCATGCGGACTTAAATGCAACTTCGTTGTCCAACATTTCTGAAATTGCTTTTCATAGTGTAGCCGCAGGCGCGAATCCAAATTCACATCATCGGTATTCTAGCAATGTTACATTGATTTAAACATGTTTCATGGTGCTTATACGCCAAGTCGTGAGCTATTGTGGTATTTTATTATATTTGTAGCCTTTATTTGTTGATATTTGAATTTGATTATACCATTTGCAATCATAGCATGATGGAGACGATTACTCTGTGGTTAGGCTAGAGAATTTAGAAAGCAAAAATCGATTGATATGTTAGAAGTTAAGAAGCGACAAAGAGTTGATATTCAAATATGGCGTTGCATTGCTGTACTTGCAGTGGTCATATTCCACATAAAGCCTCAATTGCTTCCAGGTGGGTATCTTGGTGTTGACGTATTCTTTGCGGTCTCTGGCTATCTTATGACTAAACATATTATGGATCAGGTCGAATTAGGTACTTGGTCAATGCAAAAGTTCTTCAAACGAAGGGTGAAAAGGCTTTTCCCTGCCTTATATACAGTAATAGCACTGACTTTAGTGGCGGCTATTGTATTTTTCCCTCCCGATAGAGTTGAGACGACGGCTAAATCTAGCATCGCTGCTATATTCGCGGTAAGTAACTTCTTCTTTTGGCGTACTACGGATTATTTTGATACATCATCTTCGATTGACCCCCTTTTACATACTTGGTCACTAGGGGTAGAGGAACAATTCTACTTAATTTGGCCTCTTATTTTATTTGGTTTCTCAAGGATATTTAAGAGCGAAAAAGCCTTGTTTGTTCTGATCTTATGCCTGTTTGGGATATCTATTATTAGTTCAGAATATTTTGTTCGGATTAACTCTTCCACGGCTTTTTATCTATTGCCATTTCGTATATTTGAGTTTGCGATTGGAGGGTTCTTTGCATTACTTGTTAGAAAGTATGGAACCAATTCTAGATGGGCAAAAACTACCTTTCTTATTTCAATACTAATAACATCTATGTGTTTTTTCGTTTTGAACGATTCATCGAAAATTCCTGGAGTCATTGCATTATTTGTTTTGTTACCTGTTAGCATAACTTTTGCGTGTGATTTAAAACTTAAACCCCTTACACTTGTATTTTTGAAGCCTTTTAAATTAATCGGTGATTTTTCTTATTCGCTTTATTTGGTTCATTGGCCAATAATTATCTTTTGGCCACTTCTATTTCCGAAATTCTCACCCAATGAGATAATATTAATTGTTGTAAAGTTAGTTGTCTGCTTGATTTCTGGCTTTCTGTTATATCGATATGTCGAAACTCCATTGCGCGAACAAAAATCCAATAGTTTTAGTTCGAAAGCTATGAGTACAGTGATCATATTGTTCATCTTTAATATGGTTATTTCGACTTATATGGTTAATAGAGCGGGGCACTTCGTGTCTCCGTCTGAATATACCCTCGAACTTCGCAATGCTATAAATAAAAATGGGAATCAATACGCGTTAAATCGATGTTTTTTTGAAGATAAAATTGTTAGCATTGAAAGATATAAGGAAAATGGCTGCTTAAAAACATCGCCTAAGAAATTAAATGTGCTCCTTTTCGGGGATAGTATCGCTGCACAATATAGCCTTGCATTAAACGAGCTGGCGAAATCTAAAAATTGGGAAATTTCTCAAATCACGAAGAGTGCTTGTTCCCCAATATTGGAAAAAAGTCCAAATAAAGATTGTGAAGAGCATAATTTAAGGGCCATTAGCTTTGTTCAAAATTCAAGGGGTTTTGATTTAATAATTGTTGCTGGGAATTTTTACAATTCAAGAAATACGAGGATATTTTTGGGTAGAACCTTAGAGCTTCTTGAAAAGAGTGAGGCGAAAATTATGCTCCTAGGCCCTCACGTTCGAGATGACATTGTTCCTCGTTTGTTGGGGCAATATAGCGATATACCCACAAAGGTTGATGAGAGAATTTATGATCATCTTGCGGATAATATGTTTGCGCATGCGGACGAATTTCATTCGGAAATACAGTCCCTTCAACCCACATATTTTAAGTTAGAAAACACATTGTCGATTTCTATGAGTGATATCTTCTGTGAGGATGTAAAAGAATGTAAGCTTTTAGTTTCGGGCAAAAGTCTCTATCGTGACCAAATTCATCTTTCACCAGTTGGGGCTGAGTGGGTAGTGAACCAGTTGCCTATCGAGTGACTTTAGAGTATTAGTCTATAAATAATATTTGATCTAATTCATGAAAATTACCGTTGACCGCGTTGTGAGTAATCGCGACGTAACAATTTCGCGTGTCTACGTGAATGAAAAATTCTTCTGTCATGGGCTGGAAGATGAATATCGGCGTTTTAAGATCCCGGGCGAGACGCGAATTCCGGCTGGACATTATGGCTTAGGGCTTCGCCGCACGGGCGGGTTTCATAGTCGATATAGCAGTGTTTTTGGGGACTTTCATCGCGGCATGATTGAGGTTGTCGATGTGCCTGACTTTCGTTGGGTATTGATTCATGTGGGTAATTTCGAGCGGGATACAGCCGGTTGTCTATTGCTGGGGCGAGCTGACTTTGACAGTTGGGCGGTTTGGCAATCGAAGAAAACCTATATCCGGTTTTACAGCCACGTCATTGACTCTGTTAGGGCTAGCGAGGCCTGCATAGATTTTTTGGATAATGACTTATGATGAAACTAGTCCCGCAAGGCTTGAAGACGTTACTAAGCGGCGGCGCGGCCTATGTTTTTATGGCGCTTTTTACAGGCGTTCTGATTTTAAACTGGCAAGTAAAAACACTCAAACAGCAAAAAGACGAAATCAAGACTGAGCGTGATCAGGCCTTGAAAGTTGTGGCCGAAAAAGACTCTGTCATAGCGTCTCAGAGCCGACAATTCAGCCGGCGCGAGCAGCATAAAAAGGAACAAGATGATGCATATGTTCTTATTCAATCCTTACCGGACAATTATAATTGTTATGAGTCTCCTCCTATTGACGGGGCTTTTGAGTGGTTGCGCCAGCGTGAAGCCGCAACCCAATCCGAAACTGACCATGACTAGACAAATGTTCAACTGTGTAGAAGCTCCCATGGTGCCAGCCCGTAAGTCTTCAGACGCTGATATTGCCACTTATGTGGTTCGATTGGTTTTGGCCCATGAGGATTGCAAGGGGCAATTGAAGACCTTAGAAAATCACTTAAAAGTGAATGACGTCCTTATCACTAATGATCTGCCAGTTGAGCATAGGTCTGAAAAGGCTTCTAAAAAGTTCTTCAGTTTGTTTTAAGCTGCTATCTTACCGCGCCTGTTCTGGTGCATTTTCCCATTTCTCGGGACTCTCTCTCCCAAATTTAATAGTCTGCTAACCATGTTCTGCGCATTGTCCGGCTCATGGAAAAGCTGATGAAATTCCGTAAATCATGGCCCGTTTTGGCTATTTGTGCGTTTTATATTTATCTGGCCTTTCACGCCTTGTCTGGATCGCAGGGTTTGATGAGTTGGGTTGACTATGAAGCTGATATAGAGCGCCATTCTGAGGACCTGGAAGGCATAAAATTGATCAAAAGCGAGTTGGAGTTTCAAGTCGAGGCCCTTAGGGCACAAGACCTCAATCGGGATTTATTGGATATGAAGGCTCGTCGAGCAGTCTATTATTCGCATCCGAATGAAATAACGATTTGGCTTGACCCGTAACTTAGTAAACCGTAACGCTTTATCTGGGAAATCACTTATATAATTCATATGCAAAATGAAGTGAGGGGATATGGCGCAAAAGCTCCAAGGTAACGCAAAATTAGCGAAACAAAAGAAGATCAAGACGGATCAAGATGATCTGACGACCCTTTACCGAGATATGTTGTTGATCCGCCGCTTTGAAGAAAAAGCGGGACAGCTTTACGGTATGGGCCAGATTGCTGGCTTTTGTCACCTTTATATCGGCCAGGAAGCAGTTGTTGTCGGTATGCGTCACGCTATGGTTGAAGGTGATCAAATGATCACATCATATCGGGATCATGGGCATATGTTGGCTTGCGGAATGTCCCCGCGCGGAGTTATGGCTGAGCTTACTGGGCGGATCGGCGGATATTCTAAAGGTAAGGGCGGCTCCATGCATATGTTTTCCGTCGAGAAAAAATTCTATGGTGGACACGGTATTGTCGGTGCCCAAGTGCCAATTGGGGCGGGTCTAGGATTCGCGAACAAATATCTTGGAAACAATGCTGTTAGCCTGGCTTTCTTTGGGGACGGGGCGGCCAATCAGGGGCAAGTCTACGAAACGTTTAATATGGCCGAGTTATGGGACCTGCCAGTCATATTTGTTATTGAGAATAATCAATATGCCATGGGAACGTCTGTCGAGCGGTCCTCAGCCGAGACTGAACTTTACAAACGTGGCATTAGTTTCGGCATTGAAGGGGTGCAAGTGGACGGTATGAATGTGCTGGCTGTGCGCGAAGCTGGACTAAAGGCCATAAAACATGCTCGAGACGGTAAAGGCCCTATGATTCTTGAGATGAAAACCTATCGATATCGCGGGCATTCTATGTCCGACCCGGCTAAGTACCGTACCCGCGATGAGGTCAAGGAAATGCGTGGAGAGCGAGATCCTATTGATGCGGTGAAATCTCGATTGCTTGATGAAAAATGGGCGGATTTGGATAGTTTGAAGGCGATTGATAAGGAGATTAAAGAAATTGTTGCGGACTCAGCGGAGTTTGCCCTTGAGTCACCTGAGCCAGATCCGTCTGAACTCTATACCGACGTGTTGGTTGAGGTTTAGAGCTATGCCAATTGAAATTAAAATGCCTGCCTTGTCACCTACTATGGAAGAAGGAACGCTTGCTAAATGGGTCGTCAAAGAAGGCGATGCTGTTTCGTCAGGTGATGTGTTAGCGGAAATTGAAACTGATAAAGCGACCATGGAAGTTGAATCCATCGATGAAGGTGTTGTCGGTAAAATTGTTGTGGCAGAAGGTACAGAAAACGTAAAAGTTGGAGCCGTTATTTTACAACTGCTTGAAGACGGTGAGGATGCCAGCAGTTTATCTGCTACTCTAGAGCCTGCCTCGCAACCTGCTAAGAAGCCAGAGCCTGGGCCAGTTCATGAGACAGCAAAGCCGCCCGTGGCGACTAAGAGCAACCTTCCGCCCGAAACAGTTTTACCGACTAACGTCAATATGGTCGAGTTAACTGTACGTGATGCTTTGCGTGACGCGATGGCTGAAGAGATGCGCCGCGACCCAACTGTATTCGTCATGGGTGAAGAAGTTGCTGAATATCAGGGTGCCTATAAAGTCACGCGGGGCCTACTTGAAGAATTTGGTTCTAAACGGGTTGTTGATACACCAATTACGGAACATGGGTTTGCAGGAATTGGTGTTGGGGCTGCCTTTGGCGGCTTAAAGCCTATTGTGGAGTTTATGACATTCAATTTTGCCATGCAGGCCATTGATCATATTATAAATTCAGCCGCTAAAACGCTTTACATGTCTGGTGGGCAAATGCGTTGCCCAATCGTCTTTCGCGGACCAAACGGCGCAGCATCCCGTGTTGGCGCTCAACACTCACAGGATTATTCATCATGGTATGCTCATGTGCCAGGCCTAAAGGTTGTAGCGCCATATGATTCAGCGGATGCAAAAGGCTTATTAAAAGCTGCTATTCGGGACCCTAATCCAGTCGTATTTTTAGAACATGAATTATTATATGGTGAGACATTTGAAGTTCCCGACATGGACGATTTTTTGATCCCAATCGGTAAAGCAAAAATCCGTCGTGAAGGTGCAGATGTTACAATTGTCGCTCACTCTCGTATGGTCGGCCGCTCATTAGAAGCAGCAGAAATACTAGCGGCTGAGGGCATTGATGCTGAAATTATCGACCTTAGAACGCTTCGGCCACTTGATACGGAAACTGTATTGCAATCGGTCAAGAAAACTAACCGAATTGTGTGCGCGGAAGAAGGTTGGGGTCAACATGGCGTTGGCGCGGAAATTTCAGCTGTGGTCATACAGGAAGCTTTTGATTATCTGGATGCGCCGCCAGCCCGGGTTCACCAACTTGATGTGCCGTTACCATATGCGGCTAATTTAGAAGCTATGTCTTTGCCGGGCGTCGATGATGTGGTGCGTGCCGCCAAGCAAGTGTGTTATAAGGACTAGATATGCCTATTGAAATCCTTATGCCTGCATTGTCGCCTACAATGGAAGAAGGTACATTGTCAAAATGGCTGATCTCAGAGGGCGATATAGTGAGTTCCGGTGACGTGTTAGCCGAAATTGAGACCGACAAAGCGACGATGGAAATCGAAGCTGTTGAGGAGGGTAAGCTAGCCAAAATACTTATTCCTGAAGGAACAGAAGGGGTCATGGTCAATGCACCCATTGCCATATTGTTAGAAGATGACGAAGACGACAGCGTACTGACTAATTATAAGTCTGGTTCTGCTTTAACTCCTCCTAATAGCCAAGAGGCAAAGCAATCTAAATCTGAGACTGTAGCGCCACTTACCACGCCTGAAAAAGTGCAAGAAAATAATGGCGATCGCATTAAAGTGTCACCATTGGCCAAACGTCTCGCAGCTGAAGCGGGTCTCGATTTGACTACTGTTTCAGGTACTGGGCCTCAGGGCCGTATAGTAAAAGCTGATATTGTAAAGGCTAAGCTTAGTGGACCTGCAACCACTGAAGAACCTTCAGGATTGGTGCGTGAACCACGCGAACGACAAGCCCTCGATACTCGCGAAGTTGGTATGCCCTTAGGCGGCGGGGCAGATTACCTCACAAAGCTAGGGGTCGAGCCTGGCAGCTATGATTTGCTGCCGATGAATAACATACAAAAAGTTGTAGCCAAGCGTTTGCTTGACTCGCACATAAATGTTCCTGATTTCCCTCTGGTTGTAGATTGTGAAATAGACAAACTTTTGGCTATGCGTAAAGAGCTTAATGGCCAAACGCCTGAAGGGATACGTATATCTGTAAACGATATGTTGATCCGTGCCTGTGCACTTGCTTTGAAACACGTACCTGAGGCGAATGCCAGTTATACCCCTGATGGTATTGCAATTCATAAAAATGCGGATGTTGCGGTGGCGGTTGCCATTGAAGGCGGCCTGATTACACCAATCGTACGCCAGGCGCAAAATAAGGGACTATCCACAATTTCTGCGGAAATGGATGATCTGATAATCCGTGCAAAAGATCGCAAGCTGAAGCCTCTGGAGTTTCAAGGCGGTACATTTAGTATGTCGAATTTGGGAATGATGGGTATTCGTGAGTTTGGTTCAATTATCAATGAGCCACATGGAATGATTTTATCGGTTGGAGCAGGAACTCCCAGGGCTGTTGTAAAGGATGGTGCATTGGCGGTTGCCACGCTGATGACCGTTTCATTGACTTGCGATCACCGCGTTGTTGATGGTGCCTTAGGCGCGAAATGGCTACAGCATTTCAAACGGTACGTCGAACAGCCAATTACAATGATGCTCTAGAAATTCGCTTTATAGGTGAGACTTTTATGGTGTCTCTCGCTATTTATGTCTTAATTTTACTGCGCTCTGGCATAGTTTATGCTTGTGAAAACCTGTAAAAGGGAAAAGTGAGTATGGCCTTGAAGACATTTATCGCTGCAACCTGTGCGGCTGCATTAGCTGGGAGCATGATTTATTTTTCCTCCCCGTCTCAGGAAAACGGTGGGTCTGTAAAGTTGACGGCAAGTGAACCAGTTGTAGCTGCAGGTGACATAAGTGCTGAAGATAAGGCAGAAAAAAGCTTTATTAAGCGATATCTTGGGACAGGTAATTTATCGCCGAATGAAGTTAAGGAGACGCCTGAAGCCGGTCCCGATAATCCTTACGAGGCTGAAGTAGAGGTTATCGCTGCTCAAGCTAATCAAGATGAAGAGTCTGAGTTTGCTGCAACACAAGAAGGCATGGTGCAACAGGGTTATATCACCACGACAACGCGGCCTACGGGCCCAAGCACACAAAATAGGACTGTGAATGCCAGCCCTGTAGTTGTTACAGAGCCTTCAAACATTCCAACTTTAACAGATAATACTCAACCCAAAAAAGTTTCACCATTTCAAAGCCGTATCAATGTGGCGTTTGAGCAGGCAAAAAAAATAGAACAGTCTGATTTACGCGACCGCGCATATCTTGATCTTTCTGATTATGCAGGACGATATGGTTTGTTCGATGAGGCAAAAAAGGCGGCGCTAAAAATACAGCAAGTTGAATTACGTGATACGGCACGTTCCCGAATTGCTATGGGTATGGCTGAACAGGGTATGGCAAATGAAGCTTTCGCTTTGATCGAAGATGTTGAAGTTGGGGAGCTTAAAGATGTCATGCGATTACACGTCATTGAGGCGCTTCTGGGAATTACAGCTAGACGATAGAGACGGTCTTTCTGAGCGAAATAAGACTATAAATTCCAATACATTTAATATAGCTATGTCTAAACTACACGCGAAGTAATTCGTGTGTGAATATTAGAGGTGGTTGTGACAAGTCAAAAATTCGATGTTGTTGTAATAGGGTCTGGACCTGGCGGTTATGTCACTGCAATCAGGGCTGCTCAATTAGGGTATAAAACGGCCATTATCGAAAAAGAGGCGCTAGGTGGTGTCTGTTTGAATTGGGGATGCATTCCGACAAAAGCTTTGTTGCGGTCAGCCGAAGTTTACACCCAAATGCAGCACGCTGCCAATTATGGCCTCACTGCGCAGACAGGATTTGATTTATCGGCAATTGTCAAGCGGTCGCGGGATATTGCCGCGCAGATGTCTAAAGGCATCTCATTTTTAATGAAGAAGCACAAAATTACGGTGGTTGAAGGGTTTGCAACCCTGACTCCCGGAAAGCCTGCGCCCAGAGTTCATGTGAGTAATGTAACATATGAGGCCAAACACGTTATTCTAGCATCTGGCGCTAGAGCCCGTACCATCCCGCAAGCAGGACTGGCGCCGGATGGAAAATATATCTGGACGGCCAAAGAAGCTATGATCCCAGAGGATCTTCCAGGAAAGCTTCTGGTAATTGGATCAGGTGCTATCGGTATGGAATTTGCCAGTTTTTATGATGCCTTTGGTACTGATGTCACAGTCGTGGAAATGGTAGATCGAATTTTACCCGCGGAAGACGCTGAGGTTTCCGCGTTCGCGCAAAAAGCTTTTAAAAAACGTGGCATGAAAATTCTCACAGGCACACAAGTGAAATCTGTAAAACCAGGCGCAACGAACATTGCTGCTGTTCTTAAATCTTCAACAGGGGAAGTCAGCGAAACCTTTGATCGTATAATTCTGGCAATTGGTATTGTCGGGAATGTGGAAAATATGGGACTGGAAACTTTGGGCGTTAAAATTGATCGAAACCATATTGATGTTGATAATTATAGTTTCACAGGAGTTCCCGGGCTTTACGCGATTGGCGATGTAACCACGCCGCCTTGGCTTGCCCATAAAGCGTCCCATGAAGGGATTATATGTATTGAAAAAATTGCCGGATTGAACCCGCATCCTCTTGATGCAAATGCTATCCCTGGATGTACCTATTGCCATCCGCAAATTGCGAGTGTTGGGTATACAGAAGCCGAAGCGAAGTCGGCGGGTCATGACATTCGTGTCGGTAAGTTTCCGTTCATTGGTAATGGTAAAGCTGTAGCGCTTGGTGAGGCTGATGGTCTGATTAAAACTGTCTTTGATAAGAAAACGGGTGAACTATTAGGCGCCCATATGATTGGGGCAGAAGTCACTGAATTAATCCAAGGGTACACTATCGCCCGGCAATTGGAAACAACTGAAGCAGAACTTATTGAAACTGTTTTCCCTCACCCAACTCTATCTGAAATGATGCATGAAGCCGTATTAGCCGCTTACGATCGCGCACTTCACATTTAACTATGCGGAGTTAATTATTCAGCTGGCGATATGATTTCATTATTGGCCTTGCCAAGCCTGGCTTTGAGAAATTTTGCAAAGGTTGTTTTTTTTCTAAGCATAGGGGATTCGACCAGGTGCCATGATGCATAAGCAAAGGCTGTAGTCGCAGGTAAGGCCAGCAAGAGGAGTTGCCAGATATTTAAACCCGGTGCGTAGTAATACAATGTCTGTAGAACTACCCAGTGATAAATGTAGATGCCGTAAGATGTATCACTGAGCTTTTTGAGACCATTTAAAGCTGGTATTTTGACGTAAGCCATCCAGAACACAATATAGCCAAGCCATAATGTTACAAAGACTTCCATGAAGACCGTATTGTTGAATAGTGCTGTTACTAAGCCAAGAATAAAGATGCCAAGTGCATGGAATGAAAGTTTGTCTTTTAAAGCATAAATTGCGGCTCCAAGCCCATAAGCGAGGCCAAAACGCAAGATTGATTGGAGTGTGCCGGGCAAGTCATCATAGATACCTAGAATATGTGCTAACGGCCAAGCGAAAGCAAATATAACAAATTGCGCTATTAACATCCATCGATGTTTCAACAGACCCAGGGCAAAAGCTATTGCTGTACCAATATAGGCCAAGACTTCGTATCGTAATGTCCAAAGAGCAGCGGAGCCAATTTGCTCATGATTGGTTGAAAACGCGCCCGGTAAAATCATTTCGGTTTGATAAAAAGTTAAAACTTGAAATGGCTGAGTCCAAAATGCAGGGTCAGCGAAAAATTGAAGTATTGGCATATTTGTCACAAATGGACCAATGGCAAACATCACGAATAGAACATGAATGAACAGGGCGGGGAATATCCGAAGGAACCGAGCTGCTCCATATTCGGCTAAATCCTCTCGGTAAAGCATGCTTTTTGTAACTAGAAATCCAGACGCCACAAAGAAAAGATTAACAGCCAGGTAACTTGGGGTGTATTCGAAGAAAATTTCAGGTTCGAAATCAGAATGCCCGCCAATAACAACAAAAGCGTGCCCTATGAGAACCATAAGAGCAAATAAGAGCCTTATTGGTGTAAAAAAGTTGTCATGCCCCTCACGTATTTTCACTTTGGAAAACATAATATCACCATTCTTTTGGGACATGCTATCAGTATTGAGTTAATTCCAAGCAAATTTCGGGCCAATACCTATTGTATTTATCTGAAATAACGCTCATTTAGCCATTATGACGGTGTTGATTAACAAAACAGAACCTAGGCCTCGCCACCCAGAAAAGGCCCATCGGCCTGATAGTGAGGTGCTGCGCAAACCAAGTTGGATACGTGTTAAGGCTCCGACTTCAAAAGGCTATGCTGAAACTCGTAAAATTGTACATGATAAAGGCTTGGTAACGGTCTGCGAAGAGGCAGCGTGTCCTAATATTGGGGAGTGTTGGGAGAAGTCTCACGCAACTTTTATGATCCTGGGTGATACCTGTACCCGGGCTTGTGCGTTTTGTAATGTCAAAACAGGTTTACCTTCGGCGGTTGATGCTGAAGAAGCCGAAAAGATCGCTATAGCTGTTCGGGAAATGTCTTTGGCTCATGTAGTCATTACTTCTGTGGATAGGGATGACTTGGCTGATGGTGGAGCGCAGCACTTCGTAGACGTCATACAGGCTATTCGCAACGCTTCCCCTAAAACGACTATTGAAATTCTTACACCTGACTTTCTTCGAAAAGAGGGAGCGGCAGAGACTGTGATTGCCGCGCGGCCGGATGTATTCAATCATAACCTTGAAACTGTGCCACGGCTTTATTTGAAGATACGCCCAGGTGCTCGTTATTATCATAGTTTACGACTACTGGAAAAGGTCAAAGAACAAGACCCATCGCAATTTACAAAATCTGGCCTTATGGTTGGCCTTGGCGAAACTAAAGAAGAGGTAATGCAGGTGATGGACGATATGCGTTCAGCCGGTATCGATTTTCTGACTATCGGACAGTATCTACAGCCAACCCGCAAACATGCGCCTGTTGACAGATTTGTGACGCCTGACGAATTCAAAGCTTACGAAACGATTGCGCGTGCGAAAGGTTTTCTTTTGGTTTCGGCAACGCCGCTAACGCGTTCAAGTTATCATGCGGATGAGGATTTTGCAAAACTTCAAATGGCTAGGCGTGATCAGTAATGCCGGAAACCCGTTTGAAAAACCGAATAATGCACAGTCCTGCCGATTTGCTAAACTTGGTTGTGGATGTTGAGCGATATCCGGAATTTATAAATCTGTTATCCGCATTACGAGTGACTAACAGAAAAGAAATTTCGGAAGGCGTTGAAACTTTCGAGGCTGAGGCGACAGTAAGTTACAAATTTATATCAGAAAATTTTCGGTCACACATAACAGCTGATCGCGTTAATAATCGGGTTGTAGTGAAAAAACACGGCAAAGGCGGGGCAGTGAAAAATCTACAAAATACGTGGGACTTTCACGAGCTATCTGACGGGTCGACCTTAGTAGATTTCTATGTATCAGTGAACCTTAAAGCTTTTCCGCTCAATATGCTGCTTCGAGATAAGTTCGATAAAGCTGGCAAACACATTATGAAGCTTTTTGAAGTGAAGGCCAGTCAAACGCTCCCTAAGGTTGGAAATCCGGATTTGGATTGGCAGGCGGAAATAAGAACAGCGTGATTGTTATCTTATGCTGACACCACGGCTAAGCGTCTTAATCCCGGTTTACAATGTCAGTGAGTATCTATCTGACTGTCTTAATTCCATAATCCAGCAGGCAGATATGGAGCATATAGAGATATTGCTCGCTGATGACGGGTCAACTGATGACTCGTTAGAAATTTGTCGCGACTATGTTGAGAAATATCCAGAATCAATCCGTGTCTTTTCGTGTGTAAAAAATCGTGGCGTAAGTGCGGCTCGCAACACCTTGCTAGATAATGTTAATGGCGAGTATTTATGGTTCTTGGATGCTGATGATTACATTTTACCTGACATTATTGATCGGGTGGAACAGATTATTCGGAAGACTAGCTGTGATGTTCTGGCATTTGATTATGTTAAGAATATGAAAAGTTCAAAACCTGGTTGCCATGTTACCGCTAATATATTTTCTCACGATATTGAAGGTTTCATGAGAGGGGTGTTCCAGTCAAGAAAGTTATATTGCTGGTTGAAAATTATAAAAAGTGAGGTTTGGCCACGTGACCTTCGGTTCCCTGAAGGTCGAGTATATGAGGATGTCGAGATTATGCCTCAGGTACTGTTAAAGGCGGATAGCTATTATTACTGTGCAGAGCCTTTTGTGAACTATCGGGTGCGTGCAGGCAGTATCATGTCATCCATTAATCGAAGTCCTGAGGTATTTGATACGAAGAAACACAATGACCTTGCTTCAGCTATACCTAATTTGCTGCTGGGTATGCGCAACCCAAAAATGGAAGAGTATAACACCCGTTTTATACTCTCTCACTTTGTGGCAAGGGAGTATGTTAAGCTTGTCAAACGCTTTCGTAAAGCGAGCAAAAAAACCGACGATTCTAGTATTTTTGCCGAGTTGTCAGATTATAAACGAGCCTTTGAGACTAATATACCAATAAGGTTTGATGCATTGCTGCACAAATACCTTCAAAGAGCTGATTTATTATCTTTTGCTAAGCTATGGTTAGCTCTAAGAGCGTCCAAATAGTTATTTATTTGCTTCGTCCCTTACTAATTGATCCATAAATCTTACGCCCCAGCCGGCATGACCCTTCGGAATTGTTGGCCTGGAGCTATCCATCCAGTCAACGCCGGCGATGTCCAAATGGACCCAGGGTAGATCTTCGTCAATAAATGTCCCGATAACAGCAGCGCCAACAGATGCACCTGGTGATCCACCAGACCCCTTAATATTCGCAATATCAGATTTTATTTGATCGAAATGGGTATCGTGTAGAGGTAGGGGCCATACATCTTCCCCTGATCGCTTGCCTACATCCATCATCTTCAAACTGGTTTCCATATCTCTTGAAATAACGGCTGCATAATCGTCACCTAAAGCTCTAGACGCCGAACCTGTAAGTGTTGCTATGTCGATGAGCATATATGGATCAAATTTCTCCTGCGCATATTGTACGCCGTCCGCAAGTATCAGGCGGCCTTCGGCATCAGTCGATATCACTTCGATAGTTTTTCCCCCCATAGTTTCTAATACATCACCCGGCCTAATCGCATCTTGTGCTGGCATATTTTCCGCGAGTGGCATTACGCCTACAAGATTGATTTTTTCACGGCGTTTTGCTGCGGCTAGAACTGTACCAGCTACAGCCGCGGCGCCAGAAAGGTCAGATTTCATTAGCCACATCCCTGAATTCGACTTTAGACTAGTGCCGCCTGTGTCAAAAGTTATACCTTTGCCGACTAAAGCCAGGGGGGCTCCGCCTTGTGGATCGCCATTATATTGAATGACCATCAATCTTGGGTCGTTTATAGACCCCTTGCCAACCCCCATAAGCGCGCCCATCCCTTCGCGGCGAATAGCTGGGGCGTCCAATACTTGGATTTTCACATTAGGAACGCCCCGAAAAGTCGGTTTTACGCGCTCTACAAACGCTTGTGGCCACATTTTATTGCCTGGTTCGGTTCCCAGATCACGTGTCATACTAATGCCCTCAACGATATGGGTGAGGTCATTAGAGTATTTGGATTCAGCTTTTAGCGGTGAATCAGTATGAAGGACTACTAGGCTCGGTTCGTGTTCATTCTTGGAGTCTTTTTGGTATTTTTCAAAGCTATAGCTACGAAGAGCATAACCCATGGCCATGTGGGCAGCGGGCGCAGTTATATCTGTATTTAGGTCTTCGATGATTAAGGCGACGTCATCGCCTTTGTTTTTCGCCGCAGCATATCCACCGAGATCGTTTAAGTCTCTGCTTTGAAGTTCTTTATCACCTGTGCCAATTATCGTGACCTGCTTGAATGGCATCAGGGCTTTAAACGTAACGGTATTGCCGAAGTCACCTTTAAATTCTTGTTGTTCTAAGGCTTCGCTCAATCGCCCATCTGTTGCGTCATCGACTTGATCGAACTTAGCACCATGCTCACCATCGGCAGGCATATAAAGCACTATATGTCCATCATTAGGGACCTGGCTAGAAGTGAAGGAAAACGCGGGTGTTTCATGGGCGGTGGCGCTCGTTGATATTGCTGTTGCAGCTAATAAAGATAAGCCTAGTGTGGTTATAGTGCGCATGCGGTTCCCTCCATTTATATTTATAATGGGCTATGTTACGTTATTCAGCTCGTTGATGCAATTTTGAAGCCATTTCCATTAACTTGAGAGCTGTCAACGCGGCCTCGCGCCGGACCATAGTTCGTTTTGTGTTAGAGAATTGAAACTTGTGAGTTGTAAGTTCACTTAACGTGAAGACGCCCATATAAACCAGTCCGACTGGTTTTTCCGTTGATCCACCGCCTGGGCCCGCGATCCCTGTGACGGAGAGAGCTATATCCACACCAAATAACTGCGCGCAGTTTTTAGCCATTTCTCGGGCTGTTTCCGCACTCACTGATCCGTGCTTGATCATAATGCTTTTCTCAACACCGAGCAGGTTCTCTTTTATGCTGTTCGAATAAGCAATCAGACTGCCTTTGTAGACTGCAGAAGACCCAGCTATGTCGGTCAATGCTTTTGCAACTAATCCACCTGTGCAGCTCTCAGCAGTTGCGATCGTGAGCCCATTTTGACGCGCTGTTTTAATAACGGTCCTGGCGTTCTGAAAAATGTCGCTATCCATCATATTCAGGCAGTCTGACACTTGCGCTGGCTTGAGCGGCAATGCCTTCACCGCGGCCGGTAAAGCCGAGCTGTTCTGTGGTTGTTGCTTTGACGCTTACTTTCCCAATTGGTATTTCAAGCAAGTCAGCAATACGGTTTCGCATTTGCTCGCGGTGGGGTTTGATTTTGGGTTTTTCGCATATGAGCGTCAGGTCTACATGCATGATTTGGCCATTTCTGTGCTTTACTCGATCCTTCGCATGGCTCAAGAAAACATGGCTTTGGGCGCCTTTCCATTGAGGGTCGTCCGGAGGGAAATGATCGCCAATATCGCCCTCAGCCAGTGCGCCGAAAATGGCGTCTGTTAAAGCATGAAGGCCTACGTCAGCATCGCTATGTCCTTTTAACGAAAACCCAGCTTCGATCTCGATACCGCATAACCAAAGCGTATTGCCTTTTTCGATACGGTGGACGTCATATCCTGATCCCGTTGCCATATAAGTCTTTGAAGTCAGCATGTTTCTCGCTTTTTCTAAATCTTCAGGATAGGTTATTTTGAAGGCCTTCTCATCCCCGTAAACTGTTCCAATTGACAATCCAGCCGTTCTGGCCACCGCGATATCATCTGAATGATTTTCAGTCCCGCTCATTTCTTTATAAGCAGGCCAGATATCTTTATAACGAAATCCTTGCGGCGTTTGTATTCGCCGTATTTGGGATCGCGGTACATCTTCTCCCAATTTTCCCCCATCAATAGTTTTAACAGCATCGACGATAGGTAGCACTGGTGCCGTGGCCTGGTGTGTCTCCAAACTGCGGAGCATATCCTGCATTACCCGTTGGCTCACATAAGGACGAGCGGCATCGTGAATGAAAACAAAGTCAGGTGGATCATCGGCTAATATACGCATTCCCGCTTTGACCGATAGGCTACGTGTCGCGCCGCCCGGCGTTGTGATTGTCTTGCCGGGAAATCCTTCTAGGCTAGATGATAATCTGGAGTCATTTTCTGCGTGAACAATGACGAAAAGCGCAGTTTCAGGGTAAGCCAGTTTTAGGTGATCCAAGCTTTGCCGTAGAATGGTTTTTCCGCCCAAACTGGCATATTGTTTTGGGATATCGCCCTCAAAACGACTTCCTTTGCCTGCGGCGACTAAAATTTGTGCAACTTTTCCCACAGGCCCTCAAAATTAAGTGATGAAATATTGTGCGATATGGTTTTTTCAGTCATAGGCATAACCGATGACGACTGATATTACCATTGGCAACTACGCACTGACATCGCGTGTTTTAGCCGCGCCTATGTCTGGTGTGACTGATCTGCCCTTTCGAAGAGTCCTTCAGAAATTTGGACCAGGATTAGTCGTGTCTGAAATGGTAGCTAGTGAAACCCTTATGAAGGGCGATAAAGAAACTGAGGCAAGGGCCGCAGGGGCTGGAGACATTGATCCTCTGGTAATTCAGCTTGTTGGTCGGGAGCCACAGTGGATGGCAAATGGGGCGCAGATGGCGCAAGCTGCTGGAGCTCATATCATTGATATCAATATGGGATGTCCGGCGCGGAAGGTGACTACTGGACTGTCTGGTTCAGCTTTAATGCGTGATCCTGACCGCGCAGCCGATATTATTCATGCGGTCATTGGCGCAACTTCAAGACCTGTTACACTAAAAATGAGACTGGGTTGGGACGATGATCTTTTAAATGCGCCCGAGATTGCTAGGATAGCGGCAGCGGCAGGCATAAAGCTTCTGGTGGTTCATGGACGAACTCGATGCCAATTTTATAAGGGCAAGGCCGACTGGGCCGCTGTCGCCAAGACCAAAAACGCAGTCTCAATTCCAGTTTTCGTAAATGGCGATATCCATACGGCTGAGGATGCCGCTCAAGCCATGGCGGAATCGGGTGCTGATGGTGTTATGTTGGGGCGCAGTTTGGTTGGTCGGCCTTGGAGTATTTTGTCGGTTAGAAACCAAATTGATGGAACCATTCTAAAACAACCAGATAGTAAAGCTCGGCTTGCGATAGCACTGGAGCATTATAACGATACGCTCGTTTTTTACGGTGAAGGTAAAGGGCTCCGCGTAGCCCGTAAACATCTGGCTGGTTATGTGGATCATAACACACCCGCTATGAGTATTGAAAAGCGGGCAAAACTTAAGTCCAGAATATGTCAGAGTACTAATCCGGATGAGGTTCGTGAGTTATTGCACCGCATTTTTGATCAGAAACATGCGGAGGTGGTGGTGTGATCGAGACTACCCAAATTGCGGATGACATGCCAATTCCTGTGATCTTGCTCGATGGGGTAGGGCAATCTGTATCATGGGCTAATCAAGCAGCTCAGTCGTGGCTGAAAGTTTCTTTGAAAACACTGTCTGGACAACCCCTATCTGCTTTTTTTCAAGAAAGCCAATCTTTGGTAGACGCTGCGGAAAAAGCGAAAAGCTATTTGACGCCAGTTACTGTGCCGGAATTAGTAATTCATCCGAGGTTAGCCCGTGAAGAAAAATGTCGTGTTACTGCATTTATACATGAAGACAGTGTTGGGCTGAGTTTTGTTCGTCATGGTCGACAGACACAGAAAGATGATGTGTTTGGCGATGGTGCTTCCGCTTTAGGGCGTCTTTTGGCACATGAAATTAAAAATCCACTAGCCGGCATTCAGGGAGCAGCACAGCTTTTAAGGCATGATGTTAAGGACGGTGAGGCTGTGTCTTTGCTGGATTTAATTGAAGCTGAGATAGGTCGAATTGGTCGATTAGCTGAACGTATGGAGCGGTTGGGTGACGTGATGCCGTTACAGTTCAGTCAAATTAATATACATGAAATTTTACGACATGCGCGTAAAGTGATCCAGTCTGGATTACCGCCTAAATTCGAGTTTTCGGAAAATTATGATCCGTCCTTGCCTTTGATAAGCGGTCATGCGGATAGTTTAACCCAGGCTGTCATGAATCTGATTAAAAACGCAGTTGAAGCTTTTGCCGACAGTTCTGAAAGTTGCCAAATTGCTTTGGAAACACATTACCGATCCAGTGGTAATCGACTGGGCCTTCCCATTGAAATTTGTATCAAGGACAATGGGAGCGGCATTTCAGAGCACTTGCGTGACAATATTTTCCAGCCCTTTATAACCAGTAAATCTAATGGGCAGGGGTTAGGTTTGGCCCAGGTTTCTAAAGTGATTGCCGCCCACGGCGGCGTGGTTGAGGTTCAGTCCAGGCCAGGCGAAACAATTTTCTCAATATTACTACCTTATTCTAAGGGAGATGATGGTGAAATATGATATTCTATTAGCTGAAGATGATGACTCCATCCGCCTGGTCTTAAGTAAGGCGTTATCGAGGGCCGGACATAGTGTGAAAGCCACTGATAATGCTCAAACCTTACACAAATGGGCCATTAGCGGTGTCGGTGATATTATACTGACAGATGTTATGATGGGGGGGCGTGAAGTTTTCGATGATCTGCCAGAAATTATGGATGCTCGTCCAGAGATGCCTGTGATTGTCATTAGTGCCAATAATACCGTCAACACAGCGCTTAAATCCGGAAGTCATAAAGTATTTGAATATATTCCAAAGCCATTTGACTTAGCTGATGTGACTGAAGCAGTCTCAAGGGCAGGGCAAAGCGTCAACCCACGCCGTAATCGGATCAGTGCAGAACTTGGAAAGCTTCCAATGATTGGTCGTAGCGCAGCGATGCAACCCATTTACAGAGCTGTTTCTCGTTTTGCAGCTGGGGACCTCCCTGTTTTAATAAGCGGTGCCGTTGGAACGGGCAAAGACGTAGTTGCGCAGTTGCTACATGATGGTGGGACACGGAAAGAAAAGCCGTTCTTAAGGACAACCGATTTTTCAAATCTCTCGCTGACGCTGCAAAAGGTCAATGGCGGAGATATCTATATTGATGAAGTTGCTGAACTATCATCTCAGCAACAAGACGCTTTATTGGCGTTTATGACGGAGTGTGAACTGATAGAAGCCTCCAACCGTCCTCGTGTGCTGTCTGCAACGCGTAAAGATCTTCGGAAGTTATCGGAAGAAGGACAATTTCGGGACGATTTATTCTATAGAATTAATGTTGCTGAAATTCGCTTGCCGCTGCTAAGCGCCAGAGAGGACGATGTGATTGAGCTTGCTGAGTATTTTCTGACTCAGGAAGCTGGTGGTGTTACGCGGCGCTTTCAGTCTGAGGCGTTAGAGTTACTTAAGCGCCATCAGTGGGTTGGGAATGTTAGGGAATTGGAAAACCTAGTGAGGCGTCTTGCTGTTTTATATTCCGATGATCTGATCACGGCCACCATGCTGTCCGAAGAGCTTTCAAAGGATGTGGCGAATAACCGCGAAGCGGGTGCGGAATATGAACTTACAAAGATGTTAGCTAGCGTTTGTCGGACATTGTTAGCCAATGTTAAGGCGGATGACACTGACACGCCCCATCAAATTGCATTGTCATGGGTTGAAAGGCCTCTGATCGAGGAAGCTCTACGCATTACTGGCGGCAATAAAGCCAAGGCAGCCGATATAATGGGTATTCACCGCAATACTCTCAGGACTAAGATCAAATCTCTTGAAATTGAGTAATGCCGTTACGCAAATATGACGGAGTATTTAGTTGATTTTATGCAACACTTATGTAGTTTAGTGACGAAAATGCAACAATAATACGAGTCCATATGGATTCAATGCCACAATCCGGCGCAGATATACGCACCCCTGAACGTTTCTCAGCTGCTCCGCAGATTATCCAATCTGCTGCTTTTGGCATATTTTTCTCCGCTGCTATTTTTTTAACGGTTTTAGGCTCTTTATACGCTGTTTCTGACAATCCATCCCGGTCAGCGCAAGCTTATCCTATATTGTTGTTTAATCTTGGGGTCATTGTTATTTTGGGCCTCACGCTGGGATACCGTGTGTGGAACACGTTATTTGCAACAACTTTCCGGCGTGCTGCGCCGTTACTCCACCGTCGTTTTGTCTTGATTTTTAGCCTTGCGGCTTTGGTGCCTGCGATTTTGGTAGGAGGATTTTCCACGTCCCTGATTTCCAAGAATTTTAATGACCTTTTTGGTAATAATGTGCGCGAAACTCTCTCTAGGGCTGATGGGTTTTTAAATGATTACCTTTCTCAGGAGTTGCGCGAATTAGGACAGGAACTGGAAAGAACTCATAGATTTCTTGAAACTACGCGCCCATCTTTTGAAGAGCGTATTTCCTTTAATGCGTTTCTTCAGCGATTTGCACGAACGCTTGAGATTGATAGCATTTATATCCTGGACAAAGAGGGACGGATATATGCACGTGTTTTAAGCCCTATATCCCCTGAATTTGAAATGCCGGCTCCATTCGTTTTAAACGTTTTGGGCGAAGGGCAAACATTCGTTTTGACCCGTGATGATATCGATTATCTGATCGCGGTTGTTCCGTTAAAAGGATATGATGATATGTTCCTGATGGGAGGGCGCTATCTCAAACCCAATGTAGGTGTACTTTCAAGTATTACTGGGATTGCTGATGCCGAAGTCTCTCTTGAAAAGTATAACAAAGACCAAGGCCGTTTTCGAAAAATCTTCCTGCTGACCTTTTTGGAGACGGCGCTGCTTATTCTTTATGCTGCTATTTCTTTGGGCATTGTGTTGGCTAACCGAATTATCGAGCCCCTTGGTCATATGGTCGAAACGGCGGAAAAGATTCGCGGTGGTGATCTTAGCGCGCGTGTTGATGTTAAGGGCGAATGGGGTGAAATGTCTGATCTTGGTAGCGCCTTGAATCGAATGACGCGTCAACTTGGAACGCAGCGAGAGCAGCTCGTTCAAGAACATAGTATTTCTGAGCAGAGGCGGCAGTTTTCAGAAGCCGTACTATCTGGCGTTACTGCTGGCGTCATAGGATTTTCTGAAGAAGGTCGTATCACGTTGATGAATGCCTCGGCTGAACGTTTAACGGGGCGTTCAGCTAATAACCTCTTGGGGCAGCCCATGGAAACCGTCTTACCGGAATTTGCTCCTGTGTTCGCGTCGGCTAGAGAAAGCGTGACGGGACGAACAGAAGATCAAATTGACTTTGAGACTTCTGAGGGCATGCGCAATTTTGACCTTAGAGTTTCCAGCTATAAGGCAGATGATCAAGATACCGGTTGGGTGCTGACATTTGATGATATGACGCGCCTGGTGGCAGCTCAGAGATACTCGGCGTGGCGCGAAGTGGCGCGCCGGATTGCTCACGAAATTAAAAACCCTCTGACGCCCATTTTGTTGTCAGCGGAGCGATTAAAGCGCAAATATTCCTCTGACATTAAAAAAGATCGCGATGTTTTTGATAACTGTACGGATACAATTATCAGGCAGGTTGGATCTTTGGAGCAAATGGTCAATGAATTTTCCAGCTTTGCGCGAATGCCGGAACCTGAATTTCGTGACTTGAATTTTCGAGAGCTCATTGAGAAAATATTATTTGCCCAAGGCGTTGCTTTTCCGGATGTGAAATTTGAGTTGGAAGATACAGCAAATACCGATGACTTATGGGTTTCGTGCGATGAACGATTGATTTCGCAAGCTCTCACAAATGTTTATAAAAATGCTGCTGAATCTATTTCTGAACGCGTTGATGCTATGGGCCTTGATCAGCCAAATGGTCTAATTACCACAACAGTGGCGAAACTTGGTAATCGCCTCGCTTTAGGTGTTTCAGACAATGGTAAAGGTTGGCCGTTCCCCGATAAACACAGATTGTTAGAGCCCTATATTACGACGAGGGAAACCGGCACTGGATTAGGGTTGGCAATTGTAAAGAGGATCGCTGAGGATCATTCAGGAAGCTTGCAATTATCCGAGCGACCGGATGGAAAGTCCGGTGCTCATATTGAGATATTTCTACCGATCGTAGATCGGCCAGTTCAGGAAAACGCGGTATGATGGAACAAATAAAGGTGCGGAACTATGAAGCCTGATGTGCTGATTGTTGAAGATGAGCAAGATATTCGGATGATGATTGCGGGAATTCTTGAAGATGAAGGATATACGGTTCGTCAGTCTGCCACGAGTGAACAGGCGCTGGACGCTATTCGCGCTCGCATGCCGGCTTTACTGGTTCTGGACGTATGGCTTGAAGGCAGTTCAATGGACGGAATTGAGCTGCTCGACTTTGTAAAAAAAGACCATCCTACTTTGCCGGTCATTGTGATCTCAGGGCATGGAACTGTTGAAACTGCCGTTTCGGCAATCCGTAAAGGTGCTTTTGATTATATTGTCAAACCTTTCAAAGCAGAAAAGCTTTTAGTCACAGTCACTAGGGCTCTTGAAAATGCGCGATTGCGGCGTGAAAATGAGGACTTAAAAGGACGTACGACGGCAGCCAATGAACTCATTGGATCTTCGTCATTTATTTCACAGCTTCGATCCAAAATAGCGCGTATAGCGCCTACAAATAGCCGGGTCCTTATTCAAGGTCCATCTGGAACGGGTAAAGAACTGATTGCCAGGCAATTGCATTTGTTATCTGATCGCTCGGACGGCCCTTTTACAGCTGTGAACGCCGCGTCAATGGTTCCTCAACGGGTAGAGACAGAGCTGTTTGGTACAGAGTCTGATAATGGTGCGTCCGTAAAATCCGGCCTTTTAGAAAAAGCGCATAACGGAACACTTTATATCGATGAAGTTGCCGACATGCCGCTTGAAACGCAAGGTAAACTGTTACGCCTTTTAATAGAGCAAAGGTTTCAGCGTATTGGTGGATCAGACAATGTTCAGGTTGATATACGTGTGATAACGTCCACGTCGAGGGATTTGGAAAAAGAGGCAGCAATGGGCCGTTTCCGTGAAGACTTGTTTCATAGGTTAAATGTGATGCCTCTGGAAACGCCGCCATTGTCAGAGAGACGTGAGGATATACCGGAACTTGTTGAGTATTTCATTAATCGACTTTCTGCCTCAACCGGACTTCCAGCTCGCAAAATAGGGGAAGACGCCATGGCAGCTTTGCAAGCTCATGATTGGCCCGGTAATGTGCGCCAACTCAGAAATAATGTTGAGCGGTTACTGATCCTTGCAACTGGAGACCCGGCCAAACCGATCACCTTGGACACATTGCCTCCAGAAGTGTCAGTTATGAAGAATGCGCCGGATAATGATGGTGGTGAACGCATGATTTCCATGTCGCTCAGGGACGCTAGAGAGCGGTTTGAACGTGATTATTTGCAGGCGCAAATTGAAAGGTTTGGTGGAAATATCTCGAAAACTGCTGCATTTGTCGGTATGGAGCGTTCGGCATTGCACCGAAAATTAAAGTCTTTGGGGGTAAATGCCGCGAAACGAGGGGATGATTTAGAGTCATGAGGGTCATTATTTGCGGGGCAGGGCGAGTCGGTTTTGGTATCGCTGCGCGCCTAGCAGGAGAGCAAAACACGGTGACAGTTGTTGATCTGTCTGCGGAGCTCATTCGGGACATCACTACTGAACTCGACGTTAGAGGCGTTGTTGGGCATGGGTCTCATCCTGAAGTACTGCGCCAGGCCGGTGTTGAATCTACCGATATGATAATCGCGGTAACCCATTCCGATGAGGTCAATATGATGGCTTGTCAGGTGGCGCATTCACTTTTTCATGTGCCGACAAAAGTCGCACGTGTTCGAGCGCAGGCCTATCTCGAGAGCGAGTGGAACGATCTCTATAGCCGCGAAAATATGCCTATAGACATTATTATTTCTCCAGAAGTTGAAATCGGTAAGTCAATATTACGTCAGCTCAATATGCCCGGTGCATTTGAAGTCGTTCCGTTTGCTGAAAATGCGGTTAAGCTATTGGGTGTGAAAATTCATGAGGATTGTCCGATTATAGCGACCCCCATAAGGCAAATTCCTGATCTGTTTCCAGAACTTCAAGCCGTTATTGTCGGGATCCGGCGCGAGGGCCAAATCTTTGTGCCTATGCCTGATGACCCTTTATATGTTGGTGATGATGCTTATTTTATCGTCAGGTCAGAACATGCCAATCGCCTATTGGAAATAGTTGGAAACAACGCAGATCGGGCAAGGCACATTGTGGTCATTGGCGGCGGCAATGTGGGCTCCTTTGTAGCTAAAGAGCTGGAAGCTGTTAAAGGTATTCGTTGCCGTGTCGTGGAATATAAGAAAGACCGCGCCGAAAAAGCTGCTGAGCTCTTAAGGCGAACTGTCGTGCTTAATGGTGATGCGATGAGTTCTGAAATTCAGCAAGAAGCGGGGGTTCCCGAAGCTGAGTTAGTTCTATGTCTGACAAATGATGACAAGACCAATATTTTAACAGGCGTTTTAGCTAAGAAACTTGGCGCGAGGCATGTGGTTGCCCTAGTCAATGATATATCTATACAGGAATTAGTTTCCGAACTGCCGATTGACAAAGTCATTGATCCAAGAGCAACGACGGTATCTTCCATTTTACGCCATGTTAGACGTGGGCGGATTTTGGATGTCTACGCCCTATCGGATTGGCAGGCGGAAATTGTTGAAGGTGAAGTGTTAGAAACTTCCCAGTTGGTTGGAAAGAAGCTTGAAGATATTGAACTTGACGGCATTGCAATTGGAGCCGTCATACAAGACGGACAAGTCCTGCCGCTGGAACGTAACCTGACATTGAAAAAAGGCGATACACTTGTCGTTATGGCAGAAAAGGCCAGCTTTAGGCAGGTTGAAGAAATATTCCGTGTCAGTTCTGAATATTTCTAGTTAGGTCGGATCAGGTTGTGGCCATTAATCGAATTATATTGTGGCTAGGCTACAGTTTTTTAATAGCGGCCATATTGATGGTTGTGACTGCCCTTTTGGGACTCGTTATAGGTGAGTTTCAATATGGCCAAATATTTGGTGGAACAGCGCTTGCAGTCGGACTGTTTGGGCTTGTTTTTGTTTTCTCGACCAGGCTGATGCCTGCCCGAGAGTCATTTACCGAGGCGTTGGTATTCCTGATAGTATTTTGGAGCGCCGTCCCGATAGTCCTTTCTATTCCGTTATTGGCAAGTGGCTTTGTTTCTGATCCGATTCAGGCGTATTTCGAGTCTGTTTCTGCTATAACGACAACCGGTGCCAGCACGCTGGATCCTGATGTTTTGCCAAAAACACTGCATGTCTGGCGTAGCCTATTACAATGGATGGGCGGCGTTGTTGTTGCAACATTTGCCGTGGTCATTTTAGCAGCCTTGAATTTGAAAGGTACCGGCGTGCATCGCTCTTTGTTGTTCACATTTCGCAAAGGTGAATTGTTTCAAAGGTTGGCGGGGGTTATCCGTGTTATTGCCACCATTTATGGGTTGATTTCTGCAGTTTGCTTCATTGGCCTAGCCTCGTCAGGTACACCTTTATTTGAAGCTTTGTGCCTATCTTTATCGTCAGTTGCTACGGGTGGTTTCATGCCACGAGGCGGCGGGCTGGAAGGATATGTCGGCGGGGTTGGTATGATTGCGCTTTCTCTCTCCTGTATATTAGGGGCTTTTAACGTTGCTGTCGTTTGGGATGCCATGAGGAGTCGAAACTGGCGGGAATTCAGGCGCCTTTTTTCGAACGTAGAGCATAGGGCCCTCTTTGTGATAATGGGTATTTTGGTATTATTTGGGCTCATTTATACGGAGTTGCCGCACATTGGCACTGTTATTCCTGAAGCTGTGTTTTTCGCAACATCAGCGGGCTATGATTACCATGTGATCGGCATAGATATGATTCCTCCCGTCATACTTATATCGCTAGCTCTGATTGGGGGTTCTGCACTCTCCACAACTGGCGGGCTGAAATTGATCCGCATGTTGTTACTGTTTAGGCATTTAGAGACTGACATGGATCGGTTAACGCACCCATCCAGAGTGGTTCCTGTTCTATTTAGGTCCAGGCAATTGCCTGATAGCGCATTCTTGTCCATTTGGATGTATTTCTTTGGCTACACCTTGCTCTTTGCAGCCGGTATCATGGCACTCGCTGCGGGGGGCATGGAGTTTGAAATGGCAGTTACAACAAGTGCTGCGACAGTGGCTAATATGGGGCCTCTATTGGATATGACACTTCCGGAGTATAGTTATGGTGAGTTTTCCAACCTTCAACTAATATTGGCCAGCATTTTGATGTTGTTGGGGCGAATGGAAGTTTTAGCAGCTTTTGCCGCGATTTATCCACGTTTATGGCGCTCTTAAAACATATCATGAGATAAGTTATGACTTGCCAATTACCTGCGAAGCTGACTAAATACGTGCTGGGCCATAATGAAAACGAAAAAACAAAAGTGGGGTCATCATGTCAGGCGAAAAAAAACAAAATTTGCAAGACGCTTTTTTAAACTCTGTTAGAAAATCAAAAACGCCACTGACCATATTTTTGGTCAATGGAGTGAAGTTACAAGGCGTCGTGACCTGGTTTGACAATTTTTGCGTGTTATTACGCCGCGATGGTCAAATTCAATTAGTTTATAAGCATGCGATTTCAACGATTATGCCTGCTGGTCCAGTTCAGCTGTTTGACGCTGAAGAAGCAGAAGCCGAATAATACTATTCGCTGGTTAGCCTTTATATGATCGAACTTGAGGCTGTCGTTGAGCGTTGCGTTGTACTTCACCCAAGGCGGCGTAACCAGAATTTCCAAGCTGACTTAGAACTTGAAGAAGCTGTCGGATTAGCGGCAGCGCTTAATGTTGACGTGATCCATGACGAAGTCGTGCCTTTACGGGAAGTGCATGTTGCGAATTACCTTGGCGGTGGTAAGATTTCTGAAATTTCCACGATCATAAAAAACAAAACAGCCAGTATGGTTGTCGTGAACGCTGCGCTTTCTCCCATTCAGCAGCGCAATCTTGAACGCCTATGGAATGTAAAGGTCATTGACCGGACTGGACTTATACTGGAAATATTCGGGCTAAGGGCCGCTACGAAAGAAGGTCGGCTGCAAGTGGAGTTGGCGAGACTGGTCTATGAACGGTCTCGATTGGTCAGAACCTGGACTCACTTAGAGCGTCAACGCGGTGGTCAAGGCTTCCTGTCTGGTCCAGGCGAAACGCAGATCGAATCTGACCGCCGGGTTCTGAGCGAAAAAATGACAAAAATTCGGCAGCAGCTTGAGCAGGTGCGCCGAACGCGCGGCCTACAACGGCAAAAACGAAAACGCGCGCCAGAACGGGTTGTGGCTCTAGTGGGTTATACGAATGCGGGTAAGTCTACCTTGTTCAATCGGCTGACCGATAGTGGCGTCCTGGCTAAAGATATGCTTTTCGCAACATTAGACACAACACACCGGGTTTTGGAACTGCCCAATGGCAAACCAGCTGTTTTATCTGATACAGTTGGCTTTATTGCTGATCTTCCGACAGATTTGATCACTGCGTTCAGGGCAACTCTGGAAGAAGTTCACGAAGCGGATCTGTTGTTACATGTACGCGACATTTCTGATCCTTTGACAGAGCAGCGCTGTCAAAATGTTTTAGATGTTCTCGATCAGATTGGGGCCGGCCCCGAACATGGGCAAGATATCATTGAAGTCTGGAATAAGGCTGATCTATTAAATGATGAGGGGCTCGTCAGTTTTATACAACGGGCAGTGGCGGCTAGAGATAATGAGAAAGAGACTGACGCCTATATAATCAGCAGCCATACCGGAGACGGTATTTCAGAGTTGATGCTAGCGGTTGAAGCCATGCTCTCTGCAAGGGACGACATTATTCAAGTGGAAATTCCGCCCAAGGATTTTAAGGTTCGGGCCTGGTTGCATGAACATGGTCATGTTCTTGCAGAAGACACAGCTGAAACAGGGCATTGCCACATGCAGGTACAGCTCAGCGACGCTGATCTTGGAAAATTAAGATCGCAATATCCGGATATTTTAAAAGCCGGATAGTTTTATTTTCTTGGCAGCCTGCCATTCGGCCTCCATGGCATCAAGAGACATATCCGATAATTTGTGACCCCTATGTTTTGCCTTAGTTTCGATATGTTGAAAACGTGACGTGAATTTGTCGTTAGTGCGGCGCAGGGCTTTTTCAGGGTCGACTTTAAGGCGCCGCGCAAGATTAGTTAGCGCAAAAAGCAAATCTCCCATTTCATCTTCAATATCATCCGCTGAACCTCTCCGAGCCGCTTCGGCAAGTTCTTCGGCCTCTTCAGAAATTTTTCCAGTGACACCGTCAAGGTCAGGCCAATCAAATCCAACACGTGCTGCTCGTTTTTGTAGTTTTTCGGCGCGCATAAGAGCAGGTAATGCCAAGGGTACATCATCGAGAATACTGTCCTGAGATTTTTCGGCTCGTTCTTTTGCTTTCAAAGTTTCCCAAGCGTCTGTTTGTTCCTTGACTGAGCGGTTATCACCTTGAGAGAATACATGGGGGTGCCGCCGTACCATTTTTTCGGTCAGGCAGTCGCAAACTTCTTCCAGAGAAAAGGCATTCAGCTCATCAGCCAGTTGCGAATGGAATATGACTTGAAACATCAGGTCGCCTAATTCTTCTTTTAAGGCAGGCAAATCATTTTGAGTGATAGCCTCTCGAACTTCATAGGCTTCTTCAATCGTATAAGGGGCAATTGTTTCAAAGGTTTGTTCACGGTCCCAGGGACAGCCTTTTTCTGAGCGTAAAATCTGCATGAGCTTTTTTAAACGCTTAAGGGGTGTGTCTCCAAGAAACGTAATATCCGTCATTTGCGGCCACGCAGATAAGTATAAATGATCAGTAATGTTATAGCCGTCAGTGTGATGCCATAAGACCATAAAACGAAGGGGGTATGTTTCCCAAATTCGAACATCATATATCCTTAATCGACGCTGTGGCTGTTTTCTTGCGGTTTTCGCGATTTTTCCGAGCGCGCATGATATCTGTTCGGACCTGATATGTAGATAGCCAGGCAAATAAGGCCATATAGGCGATCAGCATGAGGTAAAATGGTAATCCCATTGAGGTGTCCAGATCGCGCGTAGCAGGTTGGTGCAGGCTATTCCACCAATCAACCGAGTATTTAATAATTGGAATGTTTATCAGGCCAATCATGGCAAATATGGCCGCAAAACGAGCTGCTTGTTTTTTATTCGTCGTAAATTCCCAAATGAACAGATAGGCTATGTATATAAAAAGCAGCACTAACACAGATGTCATACGCCCATCCCATTCCCACCAGGTTCCCCATCCTGTTTTTCCCCATATGGACCCTGTTATCAGGCATAGAGCCGTAAATACTGCACCGAGACGGGCGAATGCTCTGGCTCCGTAATCCGCTAAACTGTGTCGCCATACAAAACTGACGAAGCTTGCCATGAATAGTGCAATATAGGCCCCCATAGACATCATGGCAGCTGGCACATGAACGTACATAATTCGAACGGCGTGGCCATGTTTAACGTCTTCCGGCGACACGATAAGAGCTTGCCAGAGCCCAAGCAAAAGACTGACGATAAAGGCCGACATAAAGGTGGGAATAGCCCATTTTGCGAAGCGTAGAAATCGCTGTGGATTGGCCAGGTAATTTATCATAATGACTTAATCCTGATAACTCGAAAGGGTGGCGGCTGTTGCAGGTATTGCCGCAGCAATAGCAATAAGACTAATCCCTGATAGTGCTTGAAACTCTAAGTTCCATAAACCGTTTTCGCGATAAGAGGCAATTCCTCCTAAAGCAAAAATTAAAACAGGGACCAAAAAGGGTAGCGCGATTAGAATAACCAAAAAACCAGCATTACCTTCTTTGGCAACTATGGAGCCAGAAAAAATACCGTACGCGATAATGGCCGGACCTCCTAATATTACTGATAATAAAATTGCGGCGAGTGTAGTTTTATCTAGGCCGTATCCTATGCCAAGGGCAGGGATAGCTAACAATAACGGGCAGATGGACACAACAAAACAACTGATCATTTTACTTGTGGTGATGGATAGTCCTGAAATGCCGCTCAGATGTAACTGCTCATATGTGCCATCAACAATATCTCTCTGGAAGATGGTAGGGAATGTTAACAACTGACCGAAAAGCAAGGCCATCCAAATCAGGGGCGGAGCAAGGGGACGAAGTTTAGTTGTGTTACCTCCTAGAGCAATAGCCATCACGCTCAAAAATAATACGAAAAAAATGACTGACATTACCCACCCGCGAGGATTGCGTAGGGCTAATCTGAGATCGCGCCAAAGAAGAGTGTTCATTGGATTGTCTCCAATGTTAGCCGCCGCGCATGTCGACCTAAGGGTGTCGTCTGGTCATGGGTTGCGGCCAAAATGCTACCGCCTGCTGCAAGGTGGGAGTCCATAAGGCTTGTTATCAAGGATTGTCCTGACTGGTCCATGGACGCCTTTGGCTCATCCATGATCCATAAAGGGCGTTCACTAATCATCAATCGCAAGAGCGCGAGCCGCCTCTTTTGCCCTGCTGACAGAGCTGCGGTTTTGACTGCGGTCTTTTCCTGAAGGCCAACAGCCTGAATGTAGTTTTCAATAGGCACGGCATTATCATAAAGCTCTGCCCATAACGCGGCTTCTTCTTTCACGGTGAAATCATGGTGCAGGCCGTTATTGTGGCCTTGATATGCGATAAGGTGACGTGGGTTTACCTGTGCTTCCTCTTCCTGCCAGGCGATGTTGCCTTCATTTGGTTGTGATAGGCCTGCTGCAATTCGTAATATGCTCGTTTTTCCTATGCCATTGTCGCCTTGAATCCACAAAATTTGTCCTGAGTGGAGCTCAAATGATAGTTTATCAAACAATATAGCATCGCCCTTGATGCATGATACTTGATCAAAGGTCAGCTTATGTGTGTGATGTTGATGTGTCAGATGCGTAGGCATAATGTCTTATTTCATTGAAGGAAGGCAGTGACAAGATAGGATGAGCCGTGGCAAAACGTACTCTTCACTTTTGCGATAGCTTTGTTAGTCCAATTTTATGACGCCAAAACATCAGAATAGCCGTTTAGCCCTTATAGCCGTATTTGGTTCACTGCTTGTGTTTGGTGCCTGGTTGGTTTTTTCAGCCTTACGGGAAAGCACGCAGTTTTTTTACAATCCGTCTGAAGTTTTGTCTGATGACTTTATTGCCCAATCAGAGGTCATCAAGATTGGCGGCCTCGTAGTTACGGGATCAGTGGTAGAGGGGGAGAATGTCACGACACGTTTCAGTATTACTGACTTTCCGACTGAGGACGCGGATGAGGACATATCAAGGGGTGAAATTGAGGTCAGTTATACGGGAGTTCTACCTGATTTGTTTGCAGAAGGTGACGGCGTTGTGGTGTCTGGACGTATGACCGCGTTTAACCGTATGCAGGCTGAAGAGGTCTTGGCTAAACATGATGAGAATTACCAACCGGTCAAATAGCTTCTTGGTAATTGGATTAGTATTAGAGACGGGCACCGCAATCGATGTGGGGCAACCGGGCGCCCGTCATCCTCATTCGAGGACGTTCGCTTTATAACCAGATATAATCAAATGCATAGTCCCACATGCATTTATTTTTATATTAGTAATGCTTATTTTGTCTGAAAATCCACTAGGGGTGGTCTAGTTTATGGAGTGTTCAACGGTAAGTTATGTTTTTGCTTTTCCGCTTGTGAATTCTCTCTTATGTGCCGGTGCGTCGACGCCAAAAATGATATAGAATTGTTAGAGCTGCCAGTGCGACACCGATTAACGGCAAGATCCATTTTATACTGTCTTCTATCAATGTGCCGGCTATGTGAAATGCTGCAAAAATAACACTAACATAGACTAGGGCTGTTGTTGCGATGATGAGGCAAAATTTAAAATATGACATTTTAAAAAAGCCACAGGCTATTAAAGCCGGAACACGGGTTAGTGGGATAAAGCGAGCTATAACCAGGAGTGTGAGTGGGTTGCTTTGGATGTTTTCCTGAAGATTTAAAATTTTCTCCTGATTGGCAAAAGATTGGACTTTTCCGTTTTTTAAGGCTGCCCATCCAATCCAGTATTTCCAGATATCACTAAAAAAGAGCCCAATAAGAATTATAATAAAAGTTGGAACAGCTTGTGTTGTGCCGGTGGCAGACAGACTGGCCGCTATGATCACAGCCGCGTCTTCTTGAATGAACGGGCCAATCAAGATTATTACATAGATCACCCATGGTGCAGAATCAGGTAAAATGCTGTTGTAGATTTCTGAGAGCATGTAGTTTCACGTTATTTTAGTCGAAAGTTGCAATTTGAAACCGCATTTGCAAGCAATGCGTTGTTTTTTCGCGTGAATTACTGGCGAAGTCGTATTGCCTATTGGAAAACTCCGTGACATAAGGCGCGCAAATTTTACCCAGTAAAGTCTTGATGTTCCTACTCTGCCATAGGGGGTCTGGCTTTATAACGTATGGAAGACGAAAAATGCAGATCAAAGAAGTTGAAGCTAAAGGCTTGAGCCGTACCTATAATGTTACAGTTCCAAAGGAAGAGCTTGCCGAGAAATTAGAGGCAAAAATTAAGGAAATGCAGCCCCAAGTAAGCCTGAAAGGCTTTCGCCCGGGTAAAGTGCCTATGTCGCATATCCGTAAGATGTTCGGCCAATCTATCATGAAAGATGTGGTTGAGGATGTTTTAAATACATCCAGCCAGCAAGCAATGAATGACAATAACATTCGTCCAGCTGGTCAGCCTAAAATTGACCTTCGCGCAAATGGCGAAGAAGTCACCAAGGGTAAGGCAGATCTTGAATATAAAATGACAGTGGAAATGATCCCTGAATTTGAGCCTGCTGAACCAGGCAAGCTGAAGTTCACACGTCTAACTTCAGAAATTGATGATAAGAATATAGATGAGCGCCTATCGCAACTGGCTGAGGGCCAGAAGACATATAAGAAAAAAGCCAAAACGGCTAAGGCTAAAAAAGATGACGCAGTTCTGATCAATTTTGTTGGTCGAATTGACGGCGAGGCTTTTGATGGCGGGGCCATGGACGAGCACCAGCTTGTATTGGGGTCCGGTACGTTTATTCCTGGATTTGAAGACCAGCTCATTGGAGCAAAGGCCGGTGATAAGCTCGATGTGACGGTAACTTTCCCGGAAGAGTATGGCGCTAAGGAACTGGCTGGCAAAGAAGCTGTTTTTGAAACTGAAGTTTTAGAAGTTCAAGGTGAACAAGATGCCAAGGTTGATGATGAATTGGCCTCAAAGTTTGGTTTTGAAGGTCTTGATAAGCTCAAAGAGGTTATCAAAGAGCAGCTTGAAGGTGAATATGAAGCCCAAAGCCGCCTAAAGCTAAAACGTGCGATTTTAGATGAGTTAGATAAAAAGCATGACTTTGATTTGCCGCCTGGCATGGTAGAGGCTGAATTTTCGAATATCTGGTCGCAGGTGCAGGCAGAGAAAGAAGCTGGCAATCTCGATGAAGAGGATGCCAAGAAGTCTGATAAGCAGCTTGAAAAAGACTACCGTAAAATTGCCGAGCGCCGGGTGCGTCTTGGTCTTGTCCTGGCCGAAATGGGGCAGAAGGCGGAAGTCAATGTGACCAATGAAGAGCTTCAGCAAGCTATGATCGCCGAAGCCCGCCGTTATCCAGGGCAGGAGCAACAGGTTATTGAGTTTTATCAAAAAAATCCGAATGCAGTAGCTCAATTGCGTGCTCCGATTTACGAGGAAAAGGTTGTGGACTTTATCATCGAGCAAGCCAAAGTGACCGATAAAAAGGTTTCAAGAGATAAGCTTTATGAAGAAGACGAGATGATCTAATTCGTTTCTAGTTCATGAAAATTTGTAAAGCCCGGTCAATTTGGCCGGGTTTTCTTTATTTACCCCTTGAAAATATCATCACGGCGTCAATATTGAAGTAACACTTTCATGAAAACAAAGATCATAGCGATTCGCTGCATATCAGCTTAGGACATAAAAATGAGACATCCCGAAGACGTAATTACCGATTTCATCGTACCCACTGTATTTGAACGTGCCACAGATAATATTCGTGGCTATGATGTGTTCTCTCGTTTGCTGCGTGACCGCATCATATTTTTAAACGGCCCAGTGGAAGATAATATGGCTGCTACAATTTCTGCACAGCTGTTATTTCTGGAGTCGGAAAATCCGAAAAAAGAGATTGCCATGTATATTAACTCTCCAGGCGGCGTAGTTACCTCTGGGATGGCGATTTATGACACTATGCAATATGTGAAATGCCCCATTTCAACTGTCTGCATGGGGCAAGCTGCCTCTATGGGGTCTCTACTTCTCGCGGCTGGCAACAAAGATATGCGTATTGCTTTACCTAATGCTCGCATCATGGTCCATCAGCCATCTGGCGGTTTCCGGGGGCAGGCATCAGATATTGAGCGTCACGCAAAAGATATTCTGGCTATGAAAAAGCGTTTAAATGAAATTTACGTCAAGCATACAGGTCAAAAATATTCGACCATTGAAAAAACCCTGGATCGCGATCATTTTATGACTGCTCAGGAAGCTAAAGACTTCGGATTAGTGGACCATGTTTACACGCATCGTGAGGAAGCGGGCTAAAACTTAGGCGCCATGTTTGCATTTCAGACTTGCTAGCAACATAAAAAGGTGTTCCATATAGCGTACTGGTAATGCAAATGTAACATATGTGTCGTAATATATGACAAAATAGACCTCTGTTTTAGGCATCGTTTTTGCAGAGATAGGGCGTAAGAATAACGGGATGAACCGAGATGAGTAAAAACAGCAGCGATTCAAAGAACACGCTTTACTGTTCATTTTGCGGCAAAAGCCAACATGAAGTACGTAAGCTTATTGCTGGGCCAACGGTGTTCATCTGCGATGAATGTGTTGAGCTTTGCATGGATATTATCCGTGAAGAAGGCAAAAGCTCTGTCACTAAAGCTCATGAAGGTGTCCCTACGCCTCAGGAAATTTGCGAAATTTTGGACGATTACGTTATTGGTCAAGCCCATGCAAAGCGTGTTCTATCCGTAGCTGTCCACAATCACTATAAGCGCCTTAACCATGCAACAAGTGATCCTGCAGTTGAGCTTGCCAAGTCTAATATTCTTCTCATTGGGCCAACGGGCTGTGGTAAGACACTTCTAGCGCAGACATTGGCGCGCATTTTGGATGTTCCATTTACTATGGCTGATGCGACCACTTTGACTGAAGCTGGTTATGTCGGCGAAGATGTCGAAAATATTATTCTAAAACTTCTGCAATCCGCTGATTATAATGTTGATCGGGCTCAACGTGGTATCGTCTACATTGACGAAGTCGATAAAATCAGCCGTAAATCTGATAACCCATCGATTACGCGGGATGTTTCAGGTGAGGGAGTTCAGCAGGCCTTATTGAAGATTATGGAGGGCACAGTTGCTTCTGTGCCGCCCCAAGGTGGTCGCAAGCATCCGCAACAGGAATTTTTGCAAGTTGATACAACCAATATTTTGTTTGTTGTTGGCGGTGCGTTTGCCGGGCTGGATAAGGTTATTTCTAACCGTGACGAAGGCTCATCTATCGGTTTTGGAGCCAAGATCAAAGATGTTGATGAGCGCCGGGTTGGGGACATTCTACGTGAAGTAGAGCCTGATGACTTGTTGCGGTTTGGATTAATCCCGGAATTTATCGGACGATTGCCGGTTATCGCAACTTTGGAAGATTTGGACGAAAATGCTCTGATTAAAATCCTGACTGAGCCGAAAAATGCTCTGGTTAAACAATACCAGACACTCTTTCAAATGGAAGAGGTGCAGTTGAGCTTCTCTGACGACGCATTGAGTGAGATTGCTAAGAAGGCAATTGTCCGGAAAACAGGCGCGCGTGGATTGCGATCTATTATGGAAGGCATTTTGCTGGATACCATGTATGATTTGCCATCGTTTGAAGGCGTTCGTGAGGTTGTTATTAATGGCGAAGTTGTCGCCGGACAGGCGCAGCCCTTGTTAATTTACGCGGAACGCAAGAAAGCATCCGATAAAGCCTCTTAGACGATCAATATATGTGAGTTTTAATTGGGAAACAGGGTTGAATTCCGACTGAGTATTCCCACTTAGAATGAAACAATAAACGGTTCGATCCGATAAAGAGGTAAAAATGTCTGCAGCAACTCTCCTGCCTGTTCTTCCGCTCCGGGATATCGTTGTCTTTCCACATATGGTTGTACCTTTATTTGTGGGTCGCGAAAAGTCGATTAAGGCTTTGGAAGAGGTTATGCGGGATGAAAAACGTATTTTCCTGCTGACACAAAAAGAGGCCGATGTTGATGAGCCTTCCGTGGATGACATTCATTCTATCGGATGTATCGCTAAAATTTTGCAGCTTTTAAAGCTGCCTGATGGAACCGTGCGAGTTCTTGTAGAGGGCGTAAAACGTGCCAAGGCCGTTAAGTTTACGCAAAATTCTGAGTTTTTTGAGGCAGAAGCAGAAGATATTGCCGAGCAAAATTCAGATAACCCTGAAATGAAGCCCTTAATAAACACTGTAATGAGTGAATTTAAGCGTTACGCCAAGCAAAACAAAAAAATTGCTGAAGAGGTCGTGACATCCGTGTCTGACATTGTTGCGCCCTCTAAATTAGCGGACGTCATAGCTGTGCATTTGAACGCACGTATTGATCAAAAGCAGTCATTATTGTCTATGGCTGATGTGACATCTCGTCTTGAAGAGATATTGTCTCTGATCGAAGGCGAATTGTCTGTCATGAAAGTGGAAAAGAAAATCCGGGGTCGTGTTAAGCGTCAAATGGAGAAAACGCAGCGCGAATATTATCTCAATGAGCAAATGAAAGCGATCCAGACAGAACTTGGTAATGAAGGCCCGGATGAAATTGCTGAGCTTCAGGAAAAGATTGATGATACCAAGCTCTCCAAAGAAGCTCGGAAAAAAGCGGACGCGGAACTTAAGCGTCTGAAACAAATGAGTCCTATGTCTGCAGAGGCGAATGTGTCTCGCAACTATTTAGATTGGTTGCTTTCAGTGCCTTGGGGTAAAAAGAAACGCCTCCGTACTGATCTTAAGAAGGCTCAGGATATATTAGACGCCGATCACTATGGCCTTGATAAGGTCAAAGAGCGGATTGTTGAGCATTTGGCAGTACAGGCACGGACAAAAAAAATAAAAGGCCCGATTTTGTGCCTGGTAGGGCCTCCTGGAGTCGGTAAGACTTCACTGGGGCGTTCCATTGCATCGGCGACAGGTCGTGAATTTGTCCGGGTTTCGTTGGGCGGTGTTCGAGACGAATCTGAAATTCGCGGACATCGACGTACATATATTGGCTCTATGCCGGGACGAATTATTCAGTCCATGAAAAAAGCGAAATATAATAACCCGCTCTTCTTGCTCGATGAAATTGACAAAATGGGGCATGATCACCGAGGTGATCCGTCAGCGGCCCTGCTAGAGGTGTTGGATCCAGAGCAAAATGACACTTTCAGTGATCATTACCTAGATGTTGATTATGATCTATCTGACGTGTTGTTTATAACTACGGCTAACTCTTTGAATATGTCGCAACCCCTACTTGACCGGATGGAGATCATCCGAATTCCTGGGTATACTGAAGACGAAAAAGTAGAAATCGCACAGCGGCACCTCATTCCAGATATGCTGAAGGATCATGGCCTTAGAAAAGGTGAGTTTAAAATCAGCGAAGCTGCTATTCGAGATACGATCCGATATTATACACGCGAAGCCGGTGTCCGTAGCTTAAAGCGTGAAATGGCAAAACTTGGCCGTAAAGCTATCAAGCTTATTATTGGCGGCGAAACAGAAGCTGTGTCAGTAACGGTTAAAAACCTGGGTGACCTTCTGGGTGTTCAGCGTTTCAGATTTGGCCAAACTGACAAAGAAAACCAGATTGGTGTTGTTACGGGACTGGCTTGGACTGAGGCAGGTGGTGACATTTTGACAATTGAAGCCGTTGCCATGTCAGGTAAGGGCAAAATGACGGTTACAGGTAATTTGAAGGATGTAATGAAGGAGTCTATTTCTGCGGCGAACTCATTTGTTCAATCGCGCGCGCCTCAATTGGGTATTAGTCCACGGAAGTTTCAAAGTCGAGATATTCATGTCCATGTACCAGAAGGCGCTACGCCAAAAGATGGACCGTCTGCTGGTGTAGCTATGATTACAGCTATGGTTTCGGTTTTGACGGGTATTCCCGTGCGAAAAGATATAGCTATGACCGGAGAAATTACACTAAGAGGGCGTGTTCTTGCGATTGGGGGGCTCAAAGAGAAGCTATTGGCGGCTTTACGCGGCGGCGTGAAAACCGTGTTGATCCCAATCGATAATGAAAAGGACCTGGCTGAAATCCCTGAAAATGTGAAATCTGCTCTAGAAATTATCCCTGTTTCTACAGTGGATGAGGTCTTAAAGGCGGCTCTAATAAGCCGTCCTGAAGAAATATCATGGACTGCCAGTGATGAAGCCGCACTTTCTGGATTTATTTTAGGAGAAAAGGTTGACGTTGGCGAACGTTCGGCGCATTAAGGCGCTCGATTTTCGCCTTGCGAATTTCCCGATGGTTTAAAGGGTGGTTAGCTCAGCTGGTAGAGCATCTCGTTTACACCGAGAGGGTCAGCGGT
>JAHDGM010000055.1 GCA_020627655.1 Hellea sp. | reverse complement strand
ACGATCCTTCAGGACGTCCAACCATAAAGTTACGGCGCGGGGCTCTAAGACGAATGAAATCGCGGGTGCCGGACGGATATGAAGGGCGTATATGGATCAGCCTGTCCGATGATCCGCCATATGCGCAGGCCTTCGCAGTTTTGGAAGCTTACGCAGGTGAGTAAGGCAAAAACAGAGCAAAAAGAAACGGTTGGAGGGTTTTTATCAACCTTTTTCTGGGCGCTGGTCATCGCCTTTGGGCTTAGAACTTTTATCTTTCAGCCTTTCACCATTCCATCGGCGTCAATGGAGCCTAATCTTATTGAAGGGGATTATATCATTACGTCCAAATATAGCGTGGGTTATGGCCGATACGCGGCTGATCCACTGCCATTTCCGGTAAAATCGGGGCGCCTATTTGAACGCATGCCTAAAAGGGGTGATGTTATTGTGTTTAAGCCCGAAGGACGTAAAGAGCATTTTATAAAGCGGATGATCGGACTGCCCGGTGATAAGGTTCAACTGGTGGATGGTGTATTGCAGATCAACGGTACCGCAATCCCGCAAAAAGTCACAAAGAGAATAGGCCCGCAAGATGCTAAATATTCAGGCGCAGAAATATTGGTCGAAACACCTATGAATAATGAGGATTACCTTATTTTTGACCATATCAAAAATAACCCGTCCGATAATAGTTCTGTATTTACTGTGCCCGTAGGGTATTATTTCATGATGGGAGATAATCGCGATCACTCAGGTGACAGCCGTATGACGGCCGCCCAGGGCGGTATAGGCTTTGTGCCGGCTGAAAACCTTATCGGCCGGGCAGAGTTTATCTTGCTCTCGGCAAAGGATGATTTCTCATTGTTCAAGCCCTGGACATGGAACCGGATACGGGGTGATCGATTTTTTGTGGGTCTGAGATGAGCTACGAAAAGCATTTAAACAACTTACAAGACCGCATTGGCTATCAATTTGATGACCGTTCTCTGCTGGAACGGTCGCTGGTTCATAGCTCATTTGGGGATGGGCGCCGGAAAATGAAAAACAATGAAAGGCTGGAATTTTTAGGGGACCGTGTTTTGGGCCTCTTAACGGCGGAGGCGCTGTTTAGTGCCAGCGGTGAACAGGAAGGCGTTTTGGCCCGCAAGCTAAACGCCCTTGTGCGAAAAGAAACCTGCGCGGAAGTTGCTAAAGAGTTGAAGTTAGGGGATTTGGTGCGTCTGTCAAAATCAACAGAGAAGCTTGGCGGGCGCGAGAAAACATCCATACTTGGCGACGCCGCTGAGGCGCTCTTGGCGGCGCTTTATCTGGATGGAGGTTATGACGCGGCCCGGACATTTTATGATAAATACTGGACCGATAAAATTGATGCCGTTCTGAACCAATCGACAAAAGACCCTAAAACAGAACTGCAGGAACGCGCCGCGCGAGATAAGGTTGCTACGCCGGAATATGAAGTTACCGATATATCAGGCCCTGACCACCGGCCGGAGTTTAACGTCATTGTATCTGTCTCCGGTAAAGGTATTGGCACCGGGCAGGGCGGTAATAAAAAAGAGGCGGAGCGGGCTGCGGCATCCGACCTGTTAAAGAAATGGAATGCCTCATGAGCAAAGCGGGATTTGTTGCCATTATTGGAGCCCCGAATGCGGGAAAATCCACATTGGTCAATGCATTGGTCGGTGAAAAGGTTTCTATCGTCACCCACAAAGTGCAGACGACGCGTTTTCAGATACGCGGCATTGCCATGATTGGTGACGCGCAAATGGTTCTGGTGGATACGCCGGGAATTTTTAAAGCTAAAGACAGCGACCGCCTTGGCAAATCCATGGTACACGCCGCGTGGACAGGGGTGGATGATGCTGATGGTATTGTGCATATGGTTGATGCTCCGGCTTTTCACCGTCAGTCTCAAGGTAATGGCAGCGCTCAGGACAGGCTCGCCTCAGAAGACACGGCCCGCGTTACCGAAGGCCTGGCGCTCAGAAAACGTAATAAAACCTTTCTGGCTTTAAATAAAATTGATGAGCTAGAGCGTGATCAATTGCTCGCTTTGATTGCGCATTTTGACCAAAAGGGCATTTATCAAAATATCTATTTGATCTCGGCTCTAAATAGGGATGGCGTTGATGACCTTGCGCAGGCTCTGGTCGAAAGCCTGCCCGACGGCCCCTATCTTTATCCGCCGGATCAAGCCGCCGATATCCCGTCCCGTCTTATGGCCGCCGAGATTACCCGCGAAAAGCTGTTCTTGCGTCTTCATGATGAACTGCCTTACGCCTCAACGGTGGAGACTGAAAAATGGACGCGGCAGAAAAACGGCGACATCCGCATTGATCAAGTCATTTATGTCAAACGGGATTCACAAAAGCCTATTGTGCTGGGGAAAAACGGCCAGACCATCAAGGATATAGGCGCTAAAGCCCGCCATGAAATGCAGGAGTGGCTGGGCCGGAAAGTGCATTTGTTTTTATTCGTTAAAGTGCGCGAAAAATGGGTCGATAATCCTGAGCGCTATATTCAAAGTGGTCTGGAATTTGATGTCTGATAAGGCGCTATATTAATGGATTGGACGGGCGAAGGATATGTTCTTTCCGTCAAGAAGCACGGCGAAACCTCGGCAATCATAGAAGTGTTTACGCGGGATCGCGGGCGGCATCTTGGATTGGTTAGAGGTGGTGTCAGCCGCAAGTTAAGACCGGTTCTGCAGGCCGGAAATAAAATCAAAGTAGAGTGGCGCGCGCGTCTGTCCGAGCATTTGGGTTATTTCACCGTCGAGGGTGTCAATAGCCGCGCGGCAGAGCTTATGCAGGATCGGTTGTCACTGGCCGGGTTAAACTCGGCCTGTGCTGTGGCCCGGGAAACCTTGCCGGAGCGTGAGCCGCATGCCGATGTGTTTGACGCCTTTGAAGTTTTAATTGCTAATCTTCACGACAAAGATATCTGGCCGGCGCTTTACATCCAGTGGGAGGCGGGCCTGCTGGCTTCCATGGGCTATGGCCTGGATTTGTCCCGATGCGCGGCAACAGGCGTAACCGATAATCTAACTCATGTATCACCGCGCTCAGGCAGGGCTGTCTGCGCCCAAGCGGCCGAGCCATATAGAGACAAGCTCTATAGCCTGCCGTCTTTCATGCAGCCATTGTCCCGCCGTAACGACATAACCGTACCGCAATGTGATGTGGAGGATGGTTTGCGCCTTACAGGATATTTTCTGGAAACGCGCATACAATGGGGCGTCAACCGGACGCTACCCGAAGCACGCGAACGCATGGTCGGAATGCTGGTTGGGTAATGTAGAGTTTATCCTGCATGACGTTAAATAACAGGTTGATTTAAGGCCGATAAAGCATCCTGAATTCTTCGAAATGTGGGCTTAAACCCCTCAAGAGCAAAGTCATCCCCTAACGTGGAATCGACAATTTCACTAAAAAACACAGATTTTGAAATTGCTAAGTTACCAATTTCAGTTCCATCCTCATTTCCCAAATCAGCGACGTCTTGATCATAAATTTTAAGTGAATGAACTGCGGGCGTTGGCCTCAAGTATGCTGTTTGTCTGTCTGAAGAAAACCCTATTTCATGTTCGAACCGAAGCCGTTTTTGAGTGTCAGGCATAAAGGTGGCTAGCGCTTCGTTTAAATACAGATGCTCGATACAAATTTCGGGATTATCGTGTCGATGTTCAGGAACTGCCAAGCACATAGCAGCTACTGATCCTGTGACTAAAAAATCATGACCATCAGGTTCAAATTTTCTTACTATTTGAGCCTTGTCCCGATCGAATATAAACACAACAAATCTGTTTGGCGGAAGCTTTTTGTTCGCTTCAAAGAGCTTCGCAAGTTCTCCGTCTCCCATATTTTTATCTGTTTCATGAAAGAATACATTTAGATCTTCAAACTCGCCTTGCTCCTTTAATTTCTCGAGAGCCCTTTTAAGATGCTGCCAATCAGTTTTACCTTCTGTAACTACTAAGGGCGTTTCTGAGAGGGCTACCGCCTCTTTTAATTGTGAGTATGCTTTCTGAAAGCTACTCTGTTGTTCTAGGAAAGTTTCATATGCGATTTGGAATTCAGCGAATTCTGACGGAGCTATGGATGATCCATCCGGCATATTTCTGAGATCTACCGCGCTTTCCGATAGTCCTATAGAGAGAAATGGGGAATGAGTGGTTAGTAAAAATTGAATCTTAGGGAATTTGGACATTAACTTCGGAAATAGATCTCTTTGAAGTTTGATATGGAGATGGAGATCTGCCTCATCGATGATTACAATGCCTGATATATCTTCGAGGTTTTGTTTGTCCCAACCCTTAAGTTCGGCAAGTCGAATAATGTCCGAAAACATGGAAAAGAGCATCAATTCTCCTGTTGATAAATCTGACAGGGTTTGAACTATATATTCTTCTATTCCGTCAGGTTTTTTACCCATCACAGTCACCTGCCTAGAGCCGTAATTGCGTTGTGTAACCGCCAATCTAACGCTTTGATATTTGTCGGTTCCAAGTAATATAATGTCCGAAAGAATTTGGTTTAAATGCCTCAAAATTTTACGGTTTGAGCCTTCAATTGGCATTTTAACAGATCTGTTTAAGCCATTGACTGGCACTTGAATTGTCTGATTGTCATAAAGTTCCGTATCCAGAACAATATCGAGTACCCAAGTTGAAATTTCAGGGATCAAATCTGTACGCCATAATTTATATTTTGCAATTCCAGTGTAATTTTCTGCAATTTGAAACTTGATTGCAGAATCTTTATTCAACCAATTTGGCTTCTCCGCTCGTCCAGCAGGGTAATAAGCGAATACCGTTTTGGAGATTTCATCAATAATATCTCCATCCGTGATGTGTATGTTTTTATGGGTCCCATTATTATTAAAGTGGTTGGCATTAAAATTAGCAGGTGCCACAAAATCATCAGGTAAGTTGTAGCCTCCATTTCCATCAGGTGTTGAAATTAGTTCTAAAAAATGGATCCCTTTTTCGCCGGTAGCAAAATTACACTCAGCGGAAGCGTATAGTTTGGATAGATTGGTAATGACTCTACCTGACATGGGCTTAAAGAGTTGTTCCTTTGGGACTTCTGGCGATTCCCCAAACACGCTCCTCCGCATTCGAATTATGGCATCTACTATTACAGATAATAAAATCGATTTACCGGAGCCATTTACGCCAAGTAAAACCAGCGGGATCGGACTGGTATCATCGCGAAAACTCAAATCGATCTGCAAGTCACCTATTGGCCCGTAATTTTTCAATTTGATATTTTTTAGATACATCAAAACCTACATATATTTAAATAAATATAATCGCTAAGTTGTAAAATATGTCAACTCACGGAATGCATTTAACTCAAAATGTATCCAGTATGATTCAAACCTCTTTCACTATAATGTCCGCATTGTTCCCTAAGCGGAAATTTCAGTTTATCCTAAACTACACGCCTTGGCATTTGAATCCGAGTCAGACATGATGCGCGTTTACGAATCATAACTATAAAAATACCGACGGAATTTCATGTCAGATACTGAAACCCAAAATGGCTTGCCAGCTAATTCTATTATCGAAGAGCATATCGATGATGCCTTGAGTTCACGCTATCTGGCCTATGCGCTCTCGACCATCACTATGCGGGCCTTACCGGATGTGCGCGATGGCTTAAAGCCGGTTCACAGGCGCATTCTATATGCCATGCGGCAGCTTAAATTAAATCCCGAGGGTGCCCATAAAAAATGCGCCCGGATTGTCGGCGATGTAATGGGGCAATATCACCCGCATGGGGATCAATCCATTTATGACGCGCTTGTAAAACTCTCGCAGAGCTTTTCTGCCCGCTATCCCCTAGTGGATGGGCAGGGCAATTTTGGTAATATTGACGGCGATAGCGCAGCGGCCATGCGTTATACCGAGGCCAAAATGACGGCGGCGGGCGTTGCGCTACTGGTTGGTATTGACGAAAACGCCGTTGATTTCATTGCCACCTATAATGAAGAAGATGAAGAGCCGCAGGTTCTTCCGGCGGGCTTTCCTAATCTGTTGGCTAATGGCTCTACGGGCATCGCTGTGGGTATGGCCACGTCTATACCGCCTCATAACGCCGCTGAGATATGCGACGCGGCCTTGCACCTCATTAAAACGCCCAATGCCCGGATTGAAACATTGATGCAATATGTGAAAGGGCCAGACCTTCCTACGGGCGGCATCATTATCGAGCCCAAAGACTCCATGCTTGAAGCCTATAAAACGGGTAAAGGCGGCTTTAAAGTTCGTGCGCGCTGGCATGTAGAGGATATAGGACGTGGTCAGTATCAGGTCATTGTCACCGAAATTCCTTATCAAGTGCAAAAATCCCGTCTGATTGAAAAGCTGGCAGAGCTTATCGAAACCAAGAAAGTGCCCTGGCTGGCCGATATCCGCGACGAAAGCGCTGAGGACATCCGGATTGTCCTGGAGCCCAAGAGCAAGAACATCGAGGCCAGCCTTTTAATGGAAAGCTTGTTCAAGCTGTCCCAGCTTGAGAGCCGGGTGTCCCTGAACATGAATGTCCTGGACGCAACACGAACGCCGCGCGTTATGGATTTGCGCGAAGTTATTCAGTCCTGGCTGGATCATCGCAGGGAAGTCCTGCAACGCCGTTCACAGCAGCGTCTCGATAAAATCGAAGACCGGATGGAAGTTCTGGAAGGCTACCGGATTGCCTATCTGAATATTGACGAAGTTATCCGTATTATTCGCTTTGAAGATGAGCCGAAAAAAGAGCTTATTAAAAAGTTCAAACTGACCGAGCGGCAAGCAGATGCGATTTTAAACATGCGTCTTCGCGCTTTGAACAAGCTTCAAGAAATTGAAATTCAAAGTGAGTATGATGAACTGGCCGCCGAGAAAAAAGAGATTAAAAGCCTCCTTGGATCGGGAAAGAAACAATGGGTTATTATTTCCGATGAAGTGAAGGCCATTAAAGAGACTTACGGCCCCAAGACAGAGATTGGCGCGCGCCGCACAACATTCTCGGACGAGCCGGATATCGAACTTGATCTGGCAACGGCATTTATCAACAAAGAGCCGATCACGGTTGTTCTGTCCACCAAGGGCTGGATACGGGCCATGAAAGGCAAGGTTGATGATGTTTCGACCCTGAAGTTCAAAGAAGGGGATAGCGCTGCCTTTGTAGTGCCGGCAGAGACCACGGATAAGATCATTCTGTTTGGATCCAATGGTAAGTTTTACACGCTTTCAGCGGATAAACTTCCGGGTGGCCGCGGGAATGGGGAGCCTGTCCGCCTTATGATTGATCTTGAAGATGATCACGTGCCCGTTGGATTATTTGTCCATGATGAGACCCGTGAATTACTGGTCGGTAGTAATGAAGGTTACGGATTCAGGGTTTCGGAAAAAGATATTGTGGCGTCAACGCGCGGAGGTAAACAGGTCCTGAATGTAAAAGGCGATGCTGAGGCTGTCCGGTGTGTTGCTATACGCGGAGATAAAATTGCCTGTATTGGCGAGAATCGGAAAATTCTGGTTTTTGATCTCGAAGAGCTGCCAATCATGGGACGCGGGAAGGGCGTAAGACTGCAAAAATACAAAGATGGTGGATTAGCCGATTTTACAACGTTTAATGCTGATGACGGCCTTGTCTTTGTTGATAGTGCGGGACGGACAAATGCTGTCAAAGAATGGGAACTTCATTCGGGTAAACGGGCAGGGGCTGGTCGTATGGCGCCCAGAGGCTTCTCACGCATAAATGCGTTCGCGCCGGATAAGCGACTCTAGGTTATATGGCTGTTATATAGCTTTCAGCTTTAAGCTGATATAGAGGCCAAGGGCCACGACGATACCGACATTGGTGACGATGATCCAAGGCACTTTTCGGGCTATCTGATAGCCTTTATTGCCTGCGACCTCTGGAAACAGGGTAGGCAAGGCTTTTAAACCAAAGGGTATAGCGACGGATGCGGCCAATAAAATTATCAATAAAGTTGTCATGCAGGCATTATAAACGGATTTGATAAAGTAAAAGTTTAGACCGCGCTGCTATCAAAACCTTGCCAAAACCCTCGAAACGCCCCACATATAGGGGGAAGCCACACTTTTCGGGGGTATTAAAATGAACTTTCTTCTTGTTCTTTTGGGCATCATTGTCCTTCTCATCTTTATTATTATCGGAATTTACAACCGATTAGTTGCATTACGTCAGACCTGTAATCAGGCTTGGTCCGATATCGAAGTACAGCTTAAACAGCGTCAGGATCTAGTTCCTCAGCTGGTCAACACCGTCAAAGGTTACGCCAAGCACGAGAAAGAAACCCTCAATGAGGTTATTCAAGCTCGCCAAGCTGCTGTGTCTGCGGGATCGCCTAACACACAGGCCGTTGCCGAAGGTATGTTGTCTCAGGCCCTTGGTAAGTTGTTTGCTTTGGCCGAAGCCTATCCTGACCTGAAAGCCAATGAAAACTTCCTGCAGCTTCAAGACCAACTCTCTGATGTTGAGAACAAAATCGCTGCATCCCGCCGCTTTTATAATAATGCGGTTCAGGAATATAATACGGCGCGTGAACAGTTCCCGGCAAATCTGGTTGCTGGCCCGTTCAACTTTGGACCGCGTGAGTTCTTTGAATCACTCGAGGGTCGGGAAGCGCTTGAAAGTCCAGTTGAAGTCCAGTTTTAAGGTCTAACAATGCTGCAGGCCTACGGCCTTAAATCCCATATTTGGAACAATAACCTGCGGAGCATAATTCTGCTGGTTATGTTCCCTGTCTTGCTTATGGGGCTAGCCTTTGCGTTTCTTTTGCTCTGGAGTGGTTTCGCAACGGATATGAGTACGCAGCAAGGTCTGGTTCACGCCCTTGAAGCCATGCCTACAGCTGCGCCCGTGGCACTTGGTATTTCTGGTGCTTGGTTCGGCGTTGCCTTTCTCGGTCATCAGGCCATGATCGATATGGCAACAAAGTCCCGATCAGTAACGCCTTCAGAACAGCCCCGGGCTTATAAGCTTCTTGAGAATTTGTGTATTTCGCGCGGGATAACTGTGCCCAAGCTCAAGATTATGAACTCGCCTTCCATGAACGCTTTTGCCAGCGGTATTCGGGACAGTAATTATACGATTACGTTGACCACGGGATTAATGGAGAAGCTTGACGATGAAGAGCTTGAGGCTGTTATTGCCCATGAGCTATCCCATATTCGGAACAAGGATGTCAGGCTTTTAATCATAGCTGTGATTTTTGTCGGTATTTTTTCATTTGTAGGTGAGGGGCTTTTTCGAGGCGTCCTTAGAACTAATCTGCCTAGAAGTGATCATCACCGCCGAAGCGGCGGCGGTAATGCAGGGGCTTTGATTTTCTTTGGAATTGCAATCATTGCGATTTCATATTTGCTGGCAATGCTGATCCGGTTTTCCCTGTCTCGTAAGCGGGAATTCATGGCCGATGCCGGAGCCGTTGAACTTACCAAGAACCCGGATGCCATGATTAGGGCTTTGCAGAAAATATCGGGGCAGGCAGAGCTAAACGTGCCGGCTGAAGTCAAGGAAATGGCTTTTGAAAATGCCCGGACAGGCTTTGCAGGAATATTTGCGACTCATCCGCCTATCGAAAAAAGAATTGAGGCTCTTGTACAATTCGGCGGCGGCCGTGTTGGCACACAAAGCAGGCCTGAGCGCCGTATCCGTACTGAGGCTCATGAAGCCACAGAAGCTCAAAAGTCCCGTATGCGACGTAATCCTTGGGGCTTCCCTCGGCAATAGTCGATTAATGCTATGGACTCTACATAGCGAAGATATTATACGCCTTATTGAAAAACAATAAGGAGTTTGTCATGTCGAAAAAGTTGCTCTTATCAGCTTCTATGATGTTAGTATTGGCCGCCTGCCGAGACGGCGGTGATGTTGTTAAGCCCGTGGATGCCACCTTGCCGGATGGTATCTCTTTTGTTGAGCAGGTTTCGCAAAAGGGCGATGAAGTTGTTATCCCCTACAAGAAGTTTACACTCGACAATGGTTTGACAGTCGTCTTGCATGAAGACAAATCTGATCCGTTGGTTCATGTTGATGTGACCTATCACGTAGGATCAGGCCGCGAAGATATCGGCAAATCGGGCTTTGCGCACTTCTTTGAACACATGATGTTCCAGGGCTCCGAAAATGTTGCCGACGAACAACACTTCAAATTAATCACAGAATCAGGCGGTACGCTGAACGGGACAACAAATTCTGACCGTACAAATTATTTCGAAACAGTTCCGTCTAATCAGCTTGAGAAAATGCTTTGGCTTGAAGCCGACCGTATGGGGTATTTCCTAAATGCTGTAACACAGGAAAAATTTGAAGTTCAGCGAGAAACCGTTAAGAACGAGCGCGGACAGCGCGTTGATAACCGTCCTTATGGTTTACTTTGGGAGCGTGTGGGCGAGGCCATGTTCCCGGAAGGGCATCCTTATTCCTGGTCGACAATCGGTTATCTGGAAGACCTTGACCGCGCAGACTTGAACGACCTTAAAAGGTTCTTCCTGCGTTGGTATGGCCCTAATAATGCGGTTCTGACAATCGGTGGGGATATTGACGAAGAGCAGACGCTGGAATGGGTGAAGAAATATTTCGGATCAATCCCGACAGGGCCTGAAGTAAAAGATCCAGTATATACGCCCGTAACATTGGATGCGGATCGTTACATTTCACTTGAAGATAATGTTGCTATCCCATTGATTTATATGTCTTGGCCAACAGTGCATGCTAATCATGCTGATGAAGCGCCTCTCGATGTATTGATGTCCATTCTTGGCGAAGGTAAAACTTCATTACTGTATAAAAATCTCGAAAAAGACGGCTTAGCCGTACAAACATCGGCGGGTCACGGATGTCGCGAGCTCAACTGTTCGTTCACATTACTGGCTTTGCCAAACCCGGCTAAAGGTAAAAACCTTGCCGATATTGAGACCATTCTTCGGGGCTCGCTGGATGAGTTTGAATCTCGCGGCGTGCAGGATGATGACCTGACCCGCGTCAAGGCCGGCATTGTGTCCGGCATGATCTATGGCCTTGAAAGTGTTTCAGGCAAAGTCAGCCAACTTGCAGCCTATGAAACCTATCGGGATAGTCCAAACGGCATTGGTGATGATGTCGCCCGCTATGAAAATGTGACCAAAGCTGATGTGATGCGCGTGTATGAGAAGTACATTAAAGGCAAGCCAGCCGTAATTATGAGTATCGTTCCTAAGGGACAAGCCAATTTAATTGCCAAGCCCGATACATGGCAGCGCTATGAGCGTAATATCCCGGCTAGCGAGCCTGCCAGTTTTGATTGGTCGCTTCCAGTGGACGACTTTGATCGTAGTATTGTGCCGCCATCCGGTGAAAACCCAACTGTAAAGGTACCGCCGGTTTATGAGGCGAGCCTTGCCAATGGCATTAAGGTTCTGGGTGCGGTTAACAGCGAAACGCCGACATCGACTATCAGTGTTCGTATCAAAGCCGGTCAATCACAAGAAAATGTTGCAAAACTCGGTACAGCGGCTCTGACAGCTGCAATGCTTGATGAGGCCACAACGGACTCGACTGTGGAGGAACTCTCTAACAGTTTGGATAAATTGGGATCCAGCGTAAGTATTTCCTCTGGCGATGAATATACGACTCTGAGAATTCGTAGTCTTACGAAAAACCTTGATGAAACAGTAGCCATCGCGGCAGAGAAATTGTTCAAACCAAAATTTGATGAAGCTGATTTTGCCAGAGTTAAAGCCAATAACATTCAAGGCATTCGTGCCTCTAAGAAAGTTCCAAATGGCGTTGCTACTGAAGCTTTCAACCGCCTAATCTATGGTGATAATAACGCATTTGCCTGGGGCAATAGCGGTACAGAAGCCACGGCTGCAGCCATTACTCTGGATGATGTAAAACAATTTTATGCTGATAATTTCTCGGCCAACATAGCCAGCATTGTAGCCGTGAGTGATTTGCCAGAAAGTAAGCTGGTCAGTGCATTGGCACCGTTTGGTGATTGGGAATCCAAGGAGATCGCTAGAGCAACCGTCAATCCATTCCCTGAGTTAAAAGTCGGAACGATTTATTTCATGGACAAACCAGGCGCAGCGCAATCGGAAATTCGGATTGGTAAGCGAGCTTTAAAATATGATGCAACAGGTGAGTATTATCGTGCCAACATGATGAACTACCCACTTGGCGGAGCATTTAACAGCCGGATTAACCTCAACCTGCGGGAAGACAAGGGCTATACTTATGGGGCTCGTGCCTTCTTCAATGGCGACGAAGATCGCGGATATTACCGTGCTCAAGCTGGCGTTCGCAGTGATGCAACCGCAGCTTCTGTTGTAGAATTTGTGAACGAGATGGCTTCTTTTGCAAAAGACGGCGTTACCGAAGAAGAGCTCGCCTTTACTAAAAGTGCGGTTGGTCAGCGGGACGCTCGGGCTTACGAAACGCCTAGCCAGAAGCTCGGCTTCCTGTCACGTATGATGACTTATAATCTCAAGCCATCATTTGTAGATGAACAGAACAAGATTCTAGCCGGTATGAGCAAGTCGGACTTTGATGCATTGGCTGCCAAATATGTCGACCCAAAAGACATGATTATGGTCATTGTAGGTGACAAGGCTACAGTCTTTGAGGACGTAAAAGCCCTTGGTTATCCGATTGTAGAATTGGACGAGGATGGCAACATCAAATAAGCTGATCATTAATGAGCGAGTATCTGTACCGCTTGATGAAGTTGAAATTTCTGCCGTTCGGTCCTCAGGGCCGGGCGGCCAACATGTTAATAAAAGTAATACAGCCGTCCAGCTTCGCTTTTCAATCGCAAAGTCGAGTCTGCCGGATGCCATAAAATCACGGCTTTTTGCTGTGTCTGATCGACGGCTGAACGCCATTGGTGAAATTGTTATCAAGGCCAGGGTGCATAAATCTCAGCAGCGAAATCGTGAAGAGGCTCTGGAACGTTTGGCTAATATGATTCGCAAAGCTGCCGAGCCGATTCAGGTGAGACGAGCCACAAAACCTAGCAGAGGGTCTATAAAGCGGCGTCTAGAGCATAAAGCTAAGCGTTCTCATGTGAAATTCTTGCGTGGGCGCGTGAAAAATACTGATGAATAGGGCTGTAAATCTTCTTGAAGCCTAGACATAAATCAGTTATGAGCGCCGCAAATTACTGCCTAGGTCCCGCGTAAACCGCGTCTCGGGCTGCTTTGTTATTAAATTAGGAGGCCCCGATGGCTGTCCCAAAGAGTAAAATTTCAAATTCACGCCGCGGTATGCGCCGCGCGCATGATCGCCTAAACGCTGTCAATTATGTCGAAGATAAGGATAGCGGTGAACTGCGTCGTCAGCACCACGTTGATCTAAAATCAGGCATGTATAAAGGCCGTCAGGTTCTTCCACCTAAAGACTAAGTCCATATACTCCAAAACAAATTAGGAGACCTCCCATGGTAGAAATCGAAGAAATTTTCGCCAGGGAAATCCTGGACAGTCGTG
>JAHDGM010000054.1 GCA_020627655.1 Hellea sp. | reverse complement strand
TTGGCTCCATTTACCCTGTTATTTGTGTTAGTCTTTGCCTTTGACAAAGGCGTTATTTCGACTTTTATGTCTCAGCGTGTTTTCCGTTATCTGGCGAAAATATCATATTCAATCTATATGATGCATTTGATATTTTCAGTTGTTTTCTATGCTGTTGGGTCCAGAGTATTAGGCGTTGATTGGTTTTCCAGGGATATCAATGGTGATTTGTTCCTGATACTTTATCTGGCTTGCGTAATAGGCGTATCTCATTTCACTTATAACTATGTGGAAGTTAAAGGACGCAAAGTCATCATGGGTATGGACTGGAGTGGTTTGGGTCGTCGCAAAGAAGTTATCTCATAGACTTGAACAAGTCTTGAAACAGGGTGCAATTACGGCTACGCCGCATTCATGAGCGAAAAAGAATTCCATACACTCAGCCAGCTTGGCGCCGACAGCCCTTTGCCAAAATCCCCTGATGAAGCGATCCTGGAACGTGTTCCCAGTCCGACTGCGGATCCTTATCTTGTCAGGTTAACTGCGCCAGAATTTACATCAATCTGCCCTGTTACTGGCCAGCCTGATTTTGCCCATCTGGTTATCGACTATTGCCCGGATGAGTGGATTGTTGAATCCAAGTCATTCAAGCTTTATCTTGGCAGTTTCCGCAATCACGGCGACTTCCACGAGGCCTGCACGACCGGGATCGGACAAAGGCTAGTGCGCGAACTTGAGCCGCGTTGGTTGCGGATCGGCGGTTATTGGTATCCCCGGGGCGGCATTCCTATCGACGTTTTCTATCAATTTGGAAAAAAACCTGATAACCTCTGGATACCAGAGCAAGGCGTACCCACATATCGTGGGCGTGGATAATTTGCCGAGGAGGCGTCACATGGCTAAACTAAATCTAGCAGCTGAAAAAGATGCGGATATTTGTGCTTGGTCCTGCCTACGTAAAGAGGCGGCTGCTTATTCAACTAAAGAGCCGGCTTTATCCTCATTTTTGCACGCTACAATTTTAGAGCAGGAATCCTTAGGCGGTGCATTGGTCAATCATTTGGCAGATAAACTCGCGACAACGGATTTCACTGTCCTGAAACTTCGGCGAGTCCTGACCGAGGCGATTGAGACGGACCCATCCATAGTAGACAGTGCGGCCAGAGATTTATTGGCAGTCATGGATCGTGATCCCGCCTGCAGAACATGTCTCCAAGCATTCTTATACTTTAAAGGCTATATGGCTATACAGACTCATCGTTGCGCTCACGCGCTTTATAATGCGGGTCGTGATCTGATTGCGTTTCATTTGCAAAATCGGGCTTCTGAGAATTTTGGTGTCGACATAAATCCCGCAGCTCGGATCGGCTCGGGTATTATGCTGGATCACGCAACAGGATTTGTTATGGGCGAAACGGCGGTCATGGGTGATGATTGTTCCATCCTGCAGGGTGTTACACTGGGTGGAACAGGTAAAGCAGATGAAGACAGGCATCCGAAGATTGGAAATCGAGTTCTGATTGGCGCCGGTGCAAGTGTACTTGGGAATATAACTGTGGGTGATGATGCAAAAATCGCAGCGGGTTCGGTTGTTTTAAAACCTGTTTCCTCTAAATGTACTGTTGCTGGCGTACCTGCCAAACCAGTGGCTGGAGCTTGCGTCAAAAGCCCAACGGAAACCATGGATCAGACATTAGGAGATCACCTATGACGCCAGAACAGATAGTTTCAGTCCGCAATTACCTTTGCAAACGACTGGGAACTGAAGCAATCAGTTTAAAGCCTCGAAAAGTTCAAGACAGTGTAGAGGTCTATTTGAACGATGAAATTTTGGGAATTCTTTATATTGATGACGAGGACCCCAATGATATTTCTTATGATCTGAATATTTCTATCTTGCAGCAAGATTTGGACTCTTAATGAGCATTTATGCCCTAGGGGACCTAACGCCGAGTATTCATGAAACAGCATGGGTGGCGCCGAGCGCGTCTGTCATCGGAAATGTTCATTTGGCTGAGCATTCCTCTGTTTGGTTTGGAGCTGTCCTGCGGGGTGATAATGAACCCATAACGATTGGCGCTCGGTCAAATGTTCAGGATAATTCTGTGATTCATACAGACCCCGGCGTGCCTGCAACCATTGGCGAAAATGTTATTATAGGTCATCGTGTCATGCTGCATGGATGCGAAATAGGAGATGGTAGCTTAATCGGTATTGGCGCTACTGTTCTTAATCATGTGAAGATAGGTAAAAACTGTATCATCGGAGCTCATGCCCTTATTACGGAACGTAAGGAAATACCGGATAACTCCATGGTTGTTGGTGCTCCTGGCAAGGTCATAAAAACGCTGAATGAAAATCAGATTGCGATGTTGCGATTAAATGCTGAAGTTTACGTGAAAAATGCCGAGCGTTTTTCTCAGGATTTACGTCGGCTATAAGCCCCACATTTCTCGGATGCGCTGATCCATATCCGCGCCGATATTGTGCCAAGCGGTTTTATTATTAAAGCTATCTAGGATAAATAATCGATCTTGCCGCATCAAAGTCTGGGCAAGTTGCTGCTGCACGATGGTTATAGGAATATTGGCCTTTAACAGCCATACCGTATCACCGATCCGCTGGGTCTGACCGAGATTTTGCAGCCTGTGCAGAAACTTCATATCAGCATCGGAGTTGATTTCAGCCATAATTAGGAAAACCAGCGGTGTTGCAGGCGTTGGCGTATCTTGGGTTTGCGGTGCGTAACCAGGTTTGTGATGGGGCGATGGTGCTGTTTTTGGTGCCGCAAGTGATTGAGTTTTATAAAAGCCAAAGTGCCGAGCTTCCATAAATCCATTGGCTGGGTTTTGCGACAGCATAGAATCTTCAACAATGCGACCTTCACGGATATATGCAACCATGGTTTCAGCCATATAGGGTCCGTAAATCTGGCCGGAAACTTCCACATACCAGGTGGCAGCAGGTTTATTATGTGCGTTTATATCGATTGTGCTCACCAAGATTCGTTTTTTGTAGTCATAAAAGCCATATACTGAGTTCTCAATATGTGCGGTCTATCTTTCGGGGGATAGTCATTATACGTTAACCCTATGAGTCGTGAACCCATTTTCAACATCCCTGAAAAATCAATATTTGTTTTGATTGTTATTCTTCTCGGAATGCATGCATTGTCAAAAATGACCCCTATGGGGGAGCCGCTGTATGAGTGGTTTTTACTTCTCCCTATGGAGACCTTATACCCTGTTACAACATTTCGCCAAGCTATCAGTTTATTAGGTCATGGATTTTTGCATGGCGGGTGGAGTCACGTTTTCATGAATAGCGGCATGATTTTGATTTTTGGTTTGATTACGTTTAGAGGAATCCGCGCAAAAAGCGGTTATCAAGGATTAAAGTCAGATATCAAATTTTGGATGATTTTTTGTCTTGGTGTTATTTTCGGCGGCCTGATGCAGTGGGGGTGGTGGGCTGTGACAAATACTTTGGAATCCGCTGCCCTTGGCGCGTCAGGGGGCGCCTCTGCTCTTTTCGCAACTGCGGGCTGGGCGATAGGCGGTCGTCAACGGCTTATAGGTTTCGGGCTGGCCTGGATATTGATCAACGCCATGGTGGTGGCAGCCGAGTCTATGATTGGGCCAATATCCTGGGCCGCCCATATGGGGGGATTTATTATGGGAGCGTTATTAGCCCCTTATTGGCTTACCCCAAATAGTGCGGGCCGCACCTTTTAATGTTGTGTTTGAGGGGTTGCCGCTTTCCTGTAAGCGTAGTCCTGTCCATTAATTTTAAGGCCTATTAATCGGGCTTGTCCGCGCTCATTAATCGCGAGGCGGGCCGATGCTGGTAGTCCAGGGTTCTCTCTGACCACAGATTTAACAGAATGTGATGGCAGGAAGGTTTCAAAATTATAACGGACAATCAAATTTTGATCTTCTGTTCCTGTGACTTTACCTTTGATCATAAAGACCTGACTGCCCACAGTTTTAGGGCGCGTTGATGTTACAGCAAATGGATAAGCAATGGAGTTTGGACCCATTGCCATATGAACATACACGTTTTGTCCCCGCAGAAAATGATCAGGACCGGTTAATTCCTGAAGATCCAAAAGATTGATATCAGACCAGATATGAAAGTTCTCTGTGTCGACCTGGGGTGTGATGCTAATGGGTACTGAAAATTTTATGTCTTGAGCCTGGATATGGTTATGCCGCGCAATTGCGGCCAAAGGAAACCCTGTCATAAGGATAAGACTGATTATTAAAGCTATGCGGGATGGGCGAGGGGTCATATCTTACCACCAGTCCTGTATCGTGGTCGGTGCGTTTTACGGGACGCATTGATCTGTGGTTCGGCGGCCAGCAATGTCAATATTAATGCCGTGACAAATCCAAATCCCCAATTCAGCACTGTGTCGAGATCACTTAAATCAATGGTAGCTGCTAATTTAGCTACGGGCAATGATATACACATGGCCAATATTGCAATGAGGTATTGATTGCGGCGTATAGCGTTAAATACGAAAAAAGCGATTTGAAATCCGATTACGCCGAACAAAAATACCCCTAAGCTTGGGTAAAGTGGCGTATCTGTCCACTGCAGGAATGCATTTTGTAAGTTGACCTCAAACCACAAGCCAGCAGGAATAATGGCGAGCAATATTGTGTTCATGAAAACACCGGCCATGCTTGTCCGTTTGTTTTTCCGCCTGATTAATCCTGCAAAGAAGATGATTCCTAATGCACATATCATGACCATGGCCCAGCCAAACCTGACTTCTGGTAATAAGAATTGACTGCCGGCCCAGAGGTCTGTTTGGGGGTTTAGCGCGTAATAAGCCACACCTGTTAACCCGCACATACCCATGATCCAACCAATCAACACATGGATCGAAACACCGGTTATGCCTTCATCCTCAGCGGCTTTGGCCACCTTCATATGTAGCCAGCCGATCACGCTTGCTCCAGCGCAAAAATACAGCAGTGATAAATCTCCACTGCTTAGAGCAATGGCGGCGCTTCCAATAAGCCATACATAACTGATGAGAGTGCTGGCGAAGATGCCAAGAGATGAGCGAAGGCGTACGGATTGAAGAACCATTCCTGCCCATAAAGCCGGTATGATGAGATTGTAAGCACCGGAAGTAATATATCCATCCATTTGAAGGCCGGCCCATATTAAGGCGGAACATATAGCTGCCATGAGGGCTATTTTTGATGTGTGTAACCAAGATAATGCGAGTGAAATTGCAGCGAATAAACATAGTCCTGCTGGAAGCGTTAGCGGATATCCCAGTTGAACAGCCCCGGTTGTCAGCAATGCCACAAATCCGATCAAAGTGCTTAACAGACAAATTTCAGCCAGGCGATTATTCTGATGATCAAGAGTTACATATCGCCCCCACAAACCTGTCCATATGACACCTACGGAAGCGAAAATGCGTGTATTGACGGATTGGCTTGTATAAAATGTCCATGCTAGCCCGCAAAGAAAGGCAGCCCAAAGGCACAAACTTATCCAAAATATCCCACGAGGTTGATTATCATCCAAAGCTGAAGACTGGTTTTGTATTCTCGCAAAATGACGCTCTTTCAAGGCTGCATTAAAACCAGCTGCGTCGCCGCGCGGAGCAAGATGATCGGGGGAATTGTCATTAGCAATAAATGCCGAGATATTTATATTGTTAGACATTGGCGTGGAAACTAGCGAATTCCATGCCAGAAAACAGGCTATGCACCCCAGAGGCGAAAAGTAGCAAAAAATTGCCTAATAATCGTGATTTTTGTGCCTAAACGTTACTACCGGATGGGATTTGCCCTAAGACTTCAATGACTGATTGTATCAGAGGGATTTCATGCTGCATGGCGCGGTATCCCCGTTCAATGAGTTCATCAGCTTTGGTGAATTCCATCATGCCGATATGTCCTATTCTGGGAGCAACAAAAACATCTGGCGGGTCGCCGGCCAGGCGCGAGCGTGAAATACGGTCCATAACGATATTAAGAGTGCTCATCATAACAGAGCCAAGTTTTGGGGCTTTACCTTTCGGCGACGTCCCCATCATGCTTTTAAGTAACAGCCTATCAGGACGGAGTTTATTGAGCGACTGACTGGCTAAGTTAAATGGATCGACGAGGTCTGGTTGATCATCATCGACGTCTAGCTCATGTGAGCTGCCAATCGGCCCAAAAGCATCCCCGTTCAGGCTGACCGCTATAACCATATGAGCGCCAAGCGCGCGGCAGGTAGAAACAGGAACTGGATTCACAAGCGCTCCATCTATCATATAACGGCCATCAATTTTAACGGGGTCAAAAGCACCTGGCAGTGCATAGGAAGCACGTACGGCAGGGACTAGGGCGCCTTTTTGCAGCCAAACCTCATAACCTGTGCGTAAATCACAGGTTACGGCGGCAAATTTTCGATCTAAATCTTCAAAATTTACACCGCCTAGATAATGCCGCAAAACGCGGGCAAGCCGGTCACCGCGCATAAGCCCAGATCCCCCCCAACGGATATCCATATAACTCATCATTCGTCTACGGTTAAGCGCGCGGGCCCAATTTTCAAGGACATCTAGTTTCCCGGCAAGATAGGCCCCGCCTACAACCGCACCAATAGATGTGCCTGCAATGATATCGGGTTTGATATCGGCCTCAATCAAAGCTTTTAAGGCTCCGATATGGGCCCATCCACGGGCAACGCCGCCGCCCAGCGCAAGGCCAATGGGGGGGCGTAATATCTCTCCCTCAGTGGTGACAGATGTCGTCGTTGGTAAACGCATAGACTATCCCAAATGATTCAGATTAATCTATGAACTCAATCTTCATGAAAATAAAGAGGCAGGTTTAGATGGAAAAACTGGTTCCGCAGCCACATGCCGCGACGGCATTGGGATTGTGTATTTTGAACGCGGACCCGATAAGCTCATTCGTATAATCAATCTCGGAACCAGAGAGAAAACCCAAGCTAACCGGATCGATCAGGATTTTCGCGCCGTCACGCTCGAGAATGATGTCATCCGTTTCGGGCGCGTCAGCAAAATCAAACTGATATTGAAAACCAGAGCAGCCCCCGCCTTCGACGGCTACACGTAGATATGCGCCAGTTTTGTGCTTGGCTATAATCGCATTGATCTGCTTGGCGGCAGATGCGCTCATAGTTACGTCAGTTTCACTCATTGGTCTTCCTTTTCCTAAAAGCCAATATAAGGTGCACCTCAACAGAATCAAAGGGGCAAGATATGTCCGGTACATTTTTATCAATCCGCGAAAAAGCAGTCTATGCATCCGATCCGCATCAAAGTCGGGGGAGACGCATACCGCAGCCCGCAAATTCTGAACGTAGTCCATATCAGCGTGACAAGGACCGCATCATCCATTCCAGCGCATTTCGCCGTTTGAAAGGAAAGACACAGGTTTTTGTATCTCATGAGGGTGACTATTACAGGACAAGGCTCACACACTCCTTGGAAGTTGCGCAAATTGCCAGATCGATTGCCAGAGTTTTAGGGTTGGATGAAGATTTGTCCGAGTGTCTGGCTTTAGCCCATGATCTGGGACATCCCCCTTTTGGACATTCGGGGGAGGAGGCTCTCGCGGAGTGTATGGCACCATATGGTGGTTTCGATCACAATGCGCAGACCTTGCGTATCGTAGATCAATTGGAACGCCGATATGCACTCTATGACGGATTAAATCTGACATGGGAAACACTTGAGGGCATAGCCAAGCATAATGGGCCGTTATTACAGTCTGGGGAAAGTGCCGAAAAACTGCCTTGGGCTATGAAAGCACTGGAAGACTGGGAGCGGCTGGAACTGACCACATTTGCTGGGCCAGAAGCGCAAGTAGCGGCCATTGCTGATGACATAGCCTATAATAATCACGATATTGACGATGGATTGCGAGCGGGGCTTTTCAGTGTTGAAGAAATTAAGTCTCAAGTTCCTATTGTTTCTCATGTCTTTGACGATGTTTGGAAACGGTTTCCGGATACATCCGAAAACAGGGCGATCCATGAGGCTGTCCGGGACTTAATCGGCCTTATGATCAAGGATGTTCTGGATGAGTCCAGCCTTAGGCTGGACAAGGCCGCTCCGCAATCGGCTGATGATATTAGAGCGCTGGATCATCCGGTGATCACGTTTTCAGAGAGCTTTAGAACTCAAGAAGCACCTTTACGGAAATTCTTGTTCGAAAACATGTACCGTCATTACAAAGTCAACCGAATGATGGGGCAGGCTTCCAGAGTAGTACGAGAACTTTTTGAGCTTTTCATAGACGATCCGTCCATATTGCCGACGGAAATCAGAGAGCAATGTAACGGCGCGCATAATGAACAAACTGCTCGTATTATCTGTGATTATATTGCATCTATGACAGATAGTTTTGCGATTACCGAGCATCGAAAGCTGTTTTCGGTTACCGGATATTTATAACAAATTCGTAATAAAATCAGCGTTTATCAAGCTTCAAGGCGACAAACATTATCATTCCCCAATGTTTACGAATTTTCCTTGTCGAAACAAAGAAACGGCACCTATTCGATCTCAAACAGATTTGAAAAGGAGCTTACCATGCGTTCATTGTTTTTCAGTTTATTGGCGACCACAGCTTTAGGTCTAACGGCGTGCGGCGGTGGCGGCGGTGGGTCTTCACCTGCGCCCACAGCTCCGTCCACAGGTGGTTCAGGCGGCGGCTCAGGAGGCGGTTCAGGATCGGGTGGTTCGGGTTCTGGAAGCACATCTGAAACGACAACGAATTGTCCAGATCAAATCTCAGCTGGCGCAGATATGGGAATTACGGCGCTACCCAGCGGCGCGGCCAGCAGCTACACGAACAATTTTTGTAAGTATACGCAATTAGTGGCGCCGAATGGTTCGCCCATACATTTTTATGCGCAAAATCTTGTCACTAATGAGCAAATGGTACGTGCTCGTAACATTTTGAGGTTTTACCTGACAGATGTTCCAGGTTCTGAATACGGCGCCGACAAGTCAGCTGTGTTTAATCAAATGGCCATAAATAATGCCACTTTAATTATGCCCAATGGTTCTGATACTGGAAACGCACCTGCGGATGGACAAACTCTATTCCAAACGGAAAATGTAGTTGAAGGCTCTGCGGCATACCTAGTTAATGAACCTAGAGATGCAGCTTTTGAAGAGATATTGCACTTAATGCATGACACGGGAATTGGTGTTGACGGGGCAAATTCTAGCCCCGGTGTCCTACCAGCTTACCAAGCTGAAATACGGTCTGCTATGCAGGACGCAATTGCGCCGGGTATTGTTACATCAGGTGCTCAGTCAGGTCTTTGGGGCAGTACGGCCATTGATTGGCTAAGAGAGCTGAGCAATGAGAACAGCCTGACACAAGAGTATCTCGCGTCAGTTATCGATACATATTATGGCCTGGCTGGTGAATCCACATCAGGTGGCTCCAATGATTTGTATAAGCCGCAAAACCGTGATCAAATCCGCACAATGGATGCCAAAGGCTGGGCATTAGTAGGCGGCAATAGCCCGCGCAAGTTTTTTAGTGAATATGTGACTTATAATGCCCGTATAGATGCTGGGTTCTCAGGGACATTCACTCTGACCTTTGATGCGAATACAAAATATACGCACAAGTCCCAATATTTGCTGGATGCTACTTTGACGGGATCTGAGCCAACTGGTTTAACAGGTAATGCGCAAAATAATAACCTAACGGGTAATGCTGGTGCTAATACTATCAATGGCGCGGATGGTAATGACACGATTACTGGCGGCCAGGGTGATGATACGATTGATGGTGGTACCGGAACAGACATTGCTGTGTTTAGTGGAGCCTCATCAGAATATGCTATCACGCGCACAAATGGCGGAACTACAGTCGTAGATAATGTGGCCGGTCGTGACGGGACTGATACGCTCACAAATATTGAGACTCTTCAGTTCTCGGATGGACAACAGCAAAATTAAGCCGCTAAAATGGAGGATATGAGGTTTTTGCTAATAGAAGATGATATGGAGGCTGCAAAATTTGTGGCCTCCAGTCTTGCCCAATTAGGTCATGAGGTAAATCATTACGTAGATGGGCAGGAAGGTCTTGTTGCGGCTCTTGGGGGAGGCTTTGACGTTTTGCTCATTGATCGCCGATTACCGTCATTGGACGGCATTTCTATTGCACGCCGCCTGCGGGCTGCCGACATTAAAACGCCATTGATATTTTTAACAACAATGGATGGGATTGATGACCGCGTAGATGGACTGGATGCCGGGGCTGATGATTACTTGGTAAAGCCGATTTCCATGTCTGAATTACGCGCTAGGATCGATGCGGTTATGAGGCGGTATAAAACAGACAGCCAACCCGCCACCTATATTTTAGTAGGCGACGTAAAGATTGATCTTGTCCGGCGTATCGTGCGGCGTGAAGGGAATGACATCCATCTTCAGCCGCAAGAGTTTAAACTATTGGAGTTTTTAGCTCGTAATAAAGGACAGGTTGCCACCAAGTCGATGTTACTAGAACATGTATGGGGGCTGACATTTGATCCTAAGACAAATATTATTGAAAGCCATATTAGCCGTTTAAGGTCTAAAATAGACAAGAGTGGAGCAGCATCTTTTATCGAGACTGTTCGCGGTGCGGGATATATGATCCGTGCCGCTTAAGCGTGTTTTAGGAACGACCGGCAGGTGGGCCGTAATTTTTTCTGCAGGTGCCTATTTGCTATTAGCTCTTACGTTTTTATGGATTATGTCTGCGTTGGTATCATCCATTGTAGACAGTAATATTGAACGAAAAGTCGATTGGTCGTTCGAAGGACTGGCGGAAGCTATTCAGGCAAGACCCGCTCAGGCAGACTCTATTATGCGTTCAAGGCTGGCTGGAGCTAATTCTCATGTTGAAATATACAGCCTGCGCGATTTGAACGGAAAAATACTCCTGACAAATTACCCTTATGAGTTTGATTATATAAATAATTTTCAAATTTTACCTGATCTTTCAGAGACATATTGTGAAGATCTGAAGAATATGGGCCAGGACATAGGTTTGGAATGCCGTCATGCGGGTAAATTTTTTGGTTTTGATGAAGATAGTGTTGGCGAAGGTGATTATTTTGAGGATGATTCAGAGGATCGCTTAAGTGTCAGTCTTTTTCTTGTTGGTCTTAGTGATCTAATACCATCACGGCATGAAACCGAGGGATATTTAGCCCGTAGTGAACAGGTTGGCGATTACTGGCTTACTATCGGTCACACATTAGATCTGGCCGATGAAACCCGCGATGTCACGTTTTTGTTGAGCCTGATTTTTCTTCCGATCAGCCTTCTGATGGCATTGCTTGTTGGGCAGGCCGTGAAAACACATGTGGGACAACGGGTGAATACAATTAACAATACATGCTCGACTATTGAGAATACTGGAAACCTTGCTCTGCGAATTCCTAATCCGCATCCAAAAGATGAGTATGGAAAGCTGACCGGCCACATTAATTCTATGCTGGATCGTTTAGATCTTGCCGTCACTCAGCTTGAAGGCGTCACCGATGATATTGCGCATGATTTACGTACGCCGCTTAGCCGCTTGCGTTATAGACTAGAGAGCGGCTTGAGCCTTGAAAATGGCTCTGTAGAAGACTTGAATAGTGTTATAGAACAAAGTCTCGTAGAGACAGACGGTCTTCTGGATACATTTTCTTCCATTCTGCGTATATCACAGATCAGTTCCGGGCAGCGGCAATCTAAATTCCGAGAGTTTGATTTAGAAACTGTTACGCGGGAAATGGTTGAGATGTTCACACCAGTTGCCACAGAAAAAGGGCATTCTTTGTCTCTTATTTCCTCGAACACTCCTGCGAGAATATCCGGTGATGAAAATATGTTGCGGCAATTGATTATAAACTTACTGGAAAACAGTATTGAGCACGGCGGAGGCAGTCTTGATATTATAGTCGAGTGTAAAAGTGATAAGGATAAAGTTGTCTTATCTGTTGCCGACAATGGAAAAGGTGTCGATCCGCATGACCATGACCGGCTTTTCGATAAGTTTTACAGAGGCGAGCAAAGCCGAACAACTAAAGGAACCGGTTTAGGATTGGCCCTTGTTAAGGCTATTGCAGATTTGCATAATGCTCACATAAAGGTTCTAGATAATCAGCCGGGATTGAATATTGTGCTGAAACTGCCCAAGGCCTCAGATTTTGCGGTATAAATTGGGTTTATAAACAGTTAACTTTGCCTGACTATTCTAGTGACTGGAATTTATTCGCAAATTATTGAACTCTATCGGCTGGATCGCTGATTCGTCGCTGGTAGCCAGCCTAAGGACTAACCCATGACACAGGAACACGAAGAGCATTATCGCCCAGATCCTCATGCAGATGAGGAATTGGTCCCTTTTGATGTGCAGGGTTATTCAGGAAAAAAAGGCATCTGGCTTTTAGCCTTGATCGTTGCTGCCTTATTGGCGCTTATGTTTTTTCTGTTCAAAACCTATCAACCAGGCGTACGGGACCGTGGTGACGCGCCTAAAATTATCGCAGATAATACGCCGTATAAAATTGAGCCGGAAAATCCAGGCGGTGATGTTGCGCCCAATCAGGATATGGAAGTTTATGATGTCATGAACGGGACGGCCAATAATGGTGAAGTCAATATCACCGAGAGTGCTGAACAGCCCATTGATCGGCCTTCTGGTGTGAATATTGATATCCAAGACCGTACAGAAACAACGTCCCCAACTACAGACATACCTTCACCCGAACCTGTTGTTACTGCGCGAGTGCAGACGCCATCTACATCGGCCACATCGGATAGCCGTTATGTTATTCAGTTGGCGTCTTTGCGCAGCCGCGCCGATGCCGAGGATGCCTGGGCAAATATTCAGCGGAAACATGGCAGTCTATTACCAAGTGGAGCCTATGCGGATATCAAGCGAGCGGAGGTGCAAAATAAGGGTACTTTTTACCGCCTAAGATTGGCGGGCTTGTCTGGTAAAGATTCCGCCAACCGTGTCTGTAACCAACTAAAGGCGCGTCAACAGGCGTGTTTTATGACAACAAAATGAGTTCAACGGCGGTCATATTCGGTCTGCAAGGACCGCGCCTGACCGCTGCAGAGCAGGCTTTCTTCAGAGATGCTGATCCTTGGGGATTCATTCTTTTTGCTAGAAATATTGAAACGCCGGATCAGGTAAAACAGCTCACGCAATCGCTCAGAGACTGTGTTGGGCGTGATTGCTTGATATTTATTGATCAGGAAGGTGGTCGCGTTCGGCGTTTACGCCCGCCTTATTGGCCAGACTATCCTAGTCTTGCGGCGGTGACGTCTTCTTATGCCTATTCTCCGAAAACTGCTCGTAGGGCTGTGTTTTTGCATCATCGCCTTATGGCGGAAGATTTGCGGCGAATTGGGGTAAATGCCAATTGCGCGCCAGTTTTAGATATTCCTATTCCTGACGCGGACCCGATTATTTCTGACCGAGCGCTGGGTGATACACCTAATCAAGTTATAGACCTAGCGCAGCCAGCAATGGCTGGGCTTATGACAGGCGGCGTGGCTCCTGTTATCAAACACATACCTGGCCACGGGCGAGCCAAGGTTGATAGCCATTTAGCTCTCCCGCGCGTTAAAAAATTCTTGTGGAACTTACGGAACTCGGATTTCAAGCCGTTTAAGGCTTTAAAGCGCGCACCCATGGCTATGACTGCGCATATTGTTTTTGAGGATGCCGACCCTCTTTTGCCGGTTACATTGTCTAAAAGGGCGATTGATATAATCATCCGCCGACAAATTGGTTTTGATGGCCTTCTCATGAGTGATGATCTTGATATGAAGGCACTTACAGGCGACCTGACCCGCCTAACTGAGAAGTCCCTTGCGGCTGGCTGTGATATTGCGCTGCAATGTTCCGGTAAAATGGCCTCTATGGTTAGAGTGGCAAAAGGGGCGAAGTCCCTTAGCGGCGCAGCGAAAATCAGAGCTGGTATTGCTCAGCTATGTGCTGAAGATCCGCGCGAATTTGATTATGATGCGGCCATGGCAGAATACAGAACATTCCTGCCTGAGGAGATCATGG
>JAHDGM010000010.1:14057-66807 GCA_020627655.1 Hellea sp. | reverse complement strand
CGGCTATGACGCTCAGAATGAAAAATATGTCGACATGGTCAAAGCCGGTATCATTGACCCGGTTAAAGTTGTCCGCACAGCCTTAATGGACGCCGCCTCTGTTGCAGGTCTTATCCTGACAACCGAAGCCGGTATCGTTGATGCACCTAAGCCAGAATCTGCTGGCGGCGGCATGCCTGATATGGGCGGCATGGGCGGCATGGGAGGAATGATGTAGGCTCGCGCCTACAATCATTCCTTTGAGCATTTTCGAGGCGTTGACGTTCAGCGCAGCTGGAAAATCGATTGAGTATCGATTTTAGTAAGCGCCAAGAAAATCCCATCTGGAACCAAATTAAGGCCACTTTCGGGTGGCCTTTTTTAATACAAAACACATGGAACGCCCGTGAAACGGGCTGTGAAACGAAGCTTTCACGCAACAAAGGTTTCGCGAAGTGATTACCTTGACTCCAGCCTCTGCCTCCCCTACCCAGCGCCTCTGAAATAAAAAAGAGGCCGCCATGTATTTCATTGCGCATATCATCCCGCCGTCAATCGGCTAACTTATTAAGCCTCGCGCTCGCCAAGCGGCCTGCGCATTTTTCAAATAACATTTTGGAGACACCACAGTGTACTTACGGTTTATTGGACCGTGGGCTTCCAAACTGCGCAATATTGACAACGGGATATTTCAGACGGCGTTTATAGCGCGGGATGATCAATTAATGGCCTCATATCTGATTGATGCTCTTATGAAGGAGGTGGACTGGTTTAAAGAACACCTGCCCTCCCCGGACGAGCATCACTTTGATTATGCCGGGCATAATGTCGGGATTTGCTGGTTTCGCGATGACGCGAAAACCATGATCCAGCGAACCCGGCATATGGTCGATATTTTGCGCGCTGGAGATATCTGGATAACAGAAGCCCGCACGGAAAACCCGGGGCAAATATTATATTTCGATGATTACCAAGTCATCGCCAAGCCCCATAAAAGCACCCCAACAAAGTGGGGGCAAACACATAAAGCTCTTCGGCGTTAGCGCCGAGGACAACCCAATTGTCATCCCGGCCTTGAGCCGGGACCTCATCAAGAACCTATCTAACAGAGGTCCCGCATCGGCGGACTAACGTCCTGGTGCGGGATGACAATGATTTATAAATTTAGGGAGGCTATCATGCCAAAATATACCAAACATAATCCTGATCATATTTGCTTTCGAGGTCACCTCAAAACGCCGTAAGGGATTCCCATCTGAAACCAACGTCAAGCGTGGCTATCGAACCATTAAAGGCGGGCAGATTTCACTACTGGAAAAGCTTGGTCGTAACGATCCTTGCCCTTGTGGTTCGGGCCGGAGCTTTCAAGAAGTGCTGCCTGAAATCAGGCAAATATGATGGAGCCAATCGCAGAGATTATTGGCGGGATTAAATCTTAAATCCCTTACACTGAGAAACGACAAACCCAATTGTCATCCCGGACTTGATCCGGGAACCTACCTGGCAGAGGTCCCGCATCGACGGACTGCGTCCTGGTGCGGGATGACAATAATTTATAAATTTAAACGATGGCTTTATCTTGCCACCTGAAGCCTATCTGACATTTCTGACATCTTTGTTTGACACAGACTCCCCGCCCCTATAGGGCGCGGTGCAAGAGGCTCATGAATTTATTCCGGTATTTTCGCAAGGGGACGGGCCAAAGAATAAGAATAGTCCGAACCGAAAGTCCGCATGACCGATTTCAATTCCTTAAATCTTGCTGCGCCTGTTCACAAAGCGCTGGAGAAGCTGGGTTACACCACCCCGACACCCATCCAGCAAAAGGCTATACCCGATGTTTTGGCCGGAAAAGACCTGATGGGCATTGCGCAGACAGGCACCGGCAAAACTGCCGCTTTTTCACTGCCGCTTTTATCCCATATTGCCAATGCGCGATCCGCCCAAACGCGGAGCCCGCGCCTTAATCCTTGCCCCAACGCGTGAGCTGGCCTCTCAAATCGCCGTGTCTGTCCGCGATTACGGGCGCTCTATGCCTTATCTAACCGTGGCCTGTATTTTTGGCGGCGTTCCCATTCATCGGCAGATCAAAAAACTGGTCGGCGGTAATGATGTTTTGGTGGCGACGCCCGGCCGCCTGATTGACCTTTTGGATCGTAAGGACTTGCGCCTGTCTGATGTTGAGGTTCTGGTTTTAGATGAAGCTGATCAGATGATGGATATGGGCTTTATTCATGCGCTGCGGAAAATTGTGCCGCAACTCCCCAAGGAGCGTCAGACTTTATTTTTCTCCGCGACGATGACACCTCAAATTAAAAAACTTGCGGCTCAATTTCTAACAGACCCTGTCCATGTATCTGTCAGCCCGCCTAACAGCACAGCCGATAAAGTCGATCAGTCCATGATATTTGTCGATAAGAAGGAAAAACAAGACCTCTTGAACCTGACATTGATATCAGAAGATATTAACCGGGCGTTGATCTTCACCCGCACAAAGCATGGTGCAGACCGTGTGGTCAAACGTCTGGCCAGAATAGGGCTCGAAGCCAAAGCTATTCATGGCAATAAAAGCCAAAATCAGCGTCAACGGGCCCTCGCCGCTTTTCGCGAAGGCGAAATCCGCTTTATGGTTGCTACTGATATTGCCGCGCGCGGCATTGATATTGAAGGCATTAGCCATGTCATCAATTTTGAAATCCCGAATGTCCCGGAACAATATGTCCACCGCATTGGGCGTACGGCACGCGCCGGGCGCGAAGGTAAGGCCATAGCCTTTGTCGACACAGAAGAACGCGCCTATCTCAAAGATATCCAAAAACTCCTCAAGACAACCATTCCGGTTATGCCCCTCCCGGAAGAGTTTCGTAAAAAGATAGCCGAAATTAATAAACGGCCCGCTTTGCCAAAAGCGGATAAGCCGGATGGATCCTATGAACGTCATCAAGATCCCAGGCGTAAAAAGTTCAAGAAGAAAAAACGGCCCAAAACGGCCGAAGAGGAATTGGCCTCTATGGGCGACAAGCCCAAAGCAGACCGTCCGTCACACCATGGCAAATCAAGCAAAAAGCCAAATAAGACAAAACGCCAGGGCCCCAAACAGGGCCACAGTCAGGACAGCCGACAAGACAGCAGAAAAGGCGGCAAACCTTACAAAGGAAAAGGCAAGCCTAACAAGCAACGCAATCAAGCTGATGGTGAGCGCAGTCATAGCGGCAAGCCGCGGAAAGGGAATAAATCCGGGATGCCCCAAAACGGGCCTCGCAAGGGCGGGAAATCCGGTTTTAAACGCAAACCCAGGCCCCGGAAAGATGCCTCCAAAACCCAGGCTTAAGCCAGCGCTAAAGTCTTGCTTATATCCCAGGAAATAAAACCGGTCAGTGCGAGGATCATAATAAACAGGTAAATAAAGCCGACCATATAGGAGGCCATGATAGTTTTAAACCAGCCCCGTCCGAACATGCGCTTTAACGACCAGGGCAGATATATCAGCAGCATAATAAAAATACCCCGAAAAACCCAAATACCGGGAAGAACTTTGGACAGTAAAATCCCTGCCAGAAACAGAAAAAACGCCAATGCGTGAATATATGCGGCATGAACAAGATGATCAAAAAGAAGCGCTCTTTTTTTATCCCGGATGAATATAGCCCCTAGAAGCATGGTAAAAGGCATCATAAAAAACATCAGCCGCGGTAGATATTTATTAAAACTATCCGTCAACAAGGCCGGGCTTTTTATCAGGTTCATCATAAAACGGCTGCCCTGCTCGCCGCCAAGACGTTCCCCGCCAATCGTGATATTAAATCCGCCGTCTTCAGTTTTGGCCACATTAGTCTCCGGCAGGTTTTTCAAAGCTTCCGGCAACTCTTCATCAATGGCTGCAGCTTCTTCCAGAGACACCTCAGCCTGTTCTGTAAGCCTGTCCTGATTACCCTTCAGCCATATGTCCAGCAGCTTAAAATCCCGCCCCGCATTTCGGGTATCAATATCTTTCTGGGTTTCAAAAAACCTTGTCTGCCAATTCGTCGCCAGATCCGCTTCGGTCAACTCCTCATAAGGTTTTTCAACGCCGTCTTTCACAACAGCTTCCACATCGAGACTCATCAGATGGGTGTTCGTCCAACTCATGAAACCAAATAAAATGATCGACATGGCCAGATATATGCGCACGGGCGAAGACCATTTTGTACGGGCTCCATCGGCAAATTCACGGGGGACCCGTCCCGGACGGAGCAGCAGATTCCCCCATGTCTGCCAAATACGGGAATCAAGTGAAAAAATAGATCCGATAAGCTCTCCGGCGAGGGCAAATATTGAGCGCCGGTAATTATCGTTTTTCTGACCGCATTCCGTGCAGTAAAGCCCCTTCATCGGCGTATCGCAGGAAAAGCAATGACCAGCCTGATTTTTATCGGGCACTTTATCAGACGCCAGCATAGCAGCGACTAATGCTGCTTCATTTGAATCATCGACCAGTTCTGTTGCCATATATCCCCTCTGATCTTGAATAATACATAGAATTTAAATCTAACCCAATGTTCATTTGAATTTTTTCGAAAAATTGAAATATATGACTCATGCGGGACAATTCTTTAATATCGGCTCGGACAGTTTTTGCAGGGTTTATAGTTTTGGCCCTATGCGCTTGTTCTTCTCTAAAACTCGATAAAGAACGCGCAGAAGAGCGCCGTAAACATGATCTCTGCAAGGAAATAGAGACGCGAGATTTACCCCACTGTTCCGGCACCTTACCTTCTGAATAATCCGATTTTTGGGGCTAGAACTTCACAGTAGAGACGTTACTATGCCCACAAATAATTCAGGGTGATAGTGTGAAAGCCGTTATAAGCGCAACAGGTCTATGGACGCCAGAAGACTCCATATCCAACGAAGAATTGGTCGAAGCATTCAACGCTTATGTGGATAAGTGGAACACTGAAAATGCGGATGCAATTAAGGCAGGAACTAAGGACGCGCTAGAATATTCCAATGCGCCATTCATTGAAAAAGCATCGGGCATTAAATCACGCTACTGCATCTCCAAAGACCCTATTCTTGATCCGGATATTATGGCGCCGCGTATTCCGGCCCGTAGTAATGATCAGATATCTGTGCTGGCGGAAATTGCTGTAAATGCGGCTAAAGCGGCGCTCCAAAAAGTTGGCCGTAAACCCGAAGATGTAGATGCTGTTATTGTCGCCTGCTCCAATTTGCAGCGCGGCTATCCCGCTGTCGCTGTTGAGGTACAGGAATATCTGGGAACCTCCGGATTCGGCTTTGATATGAATGTGGCTTGCTCATCCGCAACATTCGGGCTCGAAGCGGCTCGCGGTCTGATATATGGCGGTCAGGCCAAATCCGTATTGGTCTGCAACCCGGAAATCTGTACGGCGCATTTGAATTTCAAAGACCGGGACGCCCACTTTATTTTCGGTGATGTTGCCACAGCTATTTTAGTTGAACGTGAAGATGTCGCCCCTGCTGAACACTGGGAAATTATACACTCAAAACTGGTCACCAAATTCTCCAATAATATTCGTAATAATTTTGGCTTCCTCAATCACTGCGCGCCCGAAGATGACGGCATGGTCGGCGATAGAGGAAAAAAAGGCCTGACCGACAAACTCTTTGTTCAAAATGGCCGAAGTGTCTTCAAAGAAGTTGTGCCCATGGTGGCTAAAATGATCACAGCGGAAGCCGAAGCCGGCGGCATAGCCCTAACCGATCTTAAACGCATGTGGCTGCATCAGGCCAATTTATCCATGAATGTCCTGATCGCCAAAAAGGTGCTCGGCAAAGATGTGGATATTAAATACGCCCCGGTCGTATTGGATGAATATGCCAACACATCATCGGCAGGTTCGATCATCGCCTTTGATAAATATTCTGGCGATTTCGAAAACGGCGAAACCGGTCTCATATGCTCATTTGGGGCCGGTTATTCGGCGGGAGCAATATTTGTCAGGAAAGTCGCTTAGTGGCAAAACCCCCTCGCGGCAAAACAGCCAGGGCCTGGCAGCGCATGTTATCAGGCCGCAGGCTCGACCTTCTAGATCCTTCGCCTTTTGATATTGAAATCGAGGACATTGCGCGGGGCCTTGCGCGCGTAGCCAGATGGAATGGCCAAACTTCGGGCGATCATGCCTTTAGCGTGGCTGAGCACAGCGTCATCGTTGAAGATTTATTCTTCTGCCTTAACCCTGAGGCCAGCAAAGAAGAGCGTTTGACCGCTTTGCTGCACGATGCAGCAGAATATGTGATAGGCGATATGATCAGCCCGTTTAAAAATGCGCTGGGATTAGATTACCGCGCCTTTGAAAACCGGCTTGAAGAGGCCATCCATATTCGCTTTGGCCTGCCGGCAAAGATGTCACCCAAACTCAAAAAAGAAATCAAGAAATGTGATATTTATTGTGCCTGGCTGGAGGCCACACAAATCGCCGGCTTTACGATAGAAGAGGCCAATCAATTCTTTTTAACGCCGCCGCCTAATATCCGTATGAACATTGCACCCAAATCTGTGATCGCTGCAGAGAGGATGTTCTTGGAACGGTTTACAGAATTGAGCTAATTTTCCCATTTGAACCGCCGCCCATAATCCCTATATAAACCTCATCAATCATTCGAAAGGGCAAAGCATGGGCAAAGAGCTGATCAATTGGGAAAATGGACGCTGGATCGGGCAAACGCTCGAGGTTGAAAACGGTGTCTGCGCTGTGCCCGGAAAACCCGACGAAGGCACGCTTGAATATAATGATGAAGTGAAAACCGCTACGGATCACCTCTATGATCAAGTCAAAGATTTCATTCCTGAGTTTGAATGGCCCGCCTATGCGCCTCTGGTTCACGCGATAAACACACTCAAGAAAAAGAAAAACGCAGTCATTCTCGCTCATAATTATATGACGCCCGATATTTTCAGCCTTGTAGGAGATTACCGCGGCGATAGCCTTGGCCTTGCCATTGAAGCCACCAAAACAGATGCCGATATGATCATTCAAGGCGGCGTACATTTCATGGCCGAAACTTCAAAAATTCTCTGTCCGGATAAGAAGGTATTTATCCCCTCCATGCGGGCAGGTTGTTCACTGGCCTCATCCATAACTGGCGATGATGTCCGTTTGATCAAAGAGCGCTATCCAGGGCTTCCTGTTGTGACCTATGTGAATACATCTGCTGATGTAAAAGCGGAAAGTGATATCTGCTGCACATCATCCAATGCTGTTGCCATTGTCGAACATATTGCCAAAGAACGCGGCGTGGACAAAGTCATCATGCTTCCCGATGAATTCCTGGCTAAAAACGTAGCCAAGCAGACCGATATTCAAATCATTTCCTGGCATGGCCGCTGCGAAGTTCACGCCCGTTTTAGCGCGCAGGACGTGCGCGATATGCGCGAAGCGAATCCGGGCGTTGTTGTTCTGGCTCACCCGGAATGTCCGCCTGAAGTGGTCGCAGAAAGTGACTTTACCGGCTCGACTAAAGCCATGAGTGATTATGTCGGCGATACCAAGCCTGGCAAAGTCATCCTGCTGACCGAATGTTCCATGTCAGATAACGTGGCCATGTCTAATCCGGAAACAGATTTCGTGCGCCCCTGTAATCTGTGCCCGCACATGAAGCGGATCACCCTTGAGAACATCTACGAGTGCCTCAAAAATGAAACCAATGAAGTTATTGTGGATGAAAAGGAACGCAAACGCGCCTATGATGCGGTCATGCGCATGATCAATGTGAAATTCGATCCGGTCAAAGGTCATTTCAATCCAGAGCTGAAAGAAAAATTCATCAAGGTGATTTAATGCCTACAGGGAAAATCAACCTTATTGAAAAACTGGCTTTATTTGACACCCACTGGGACCCCAAAGTGGTTGGCCGCTATAATGATAATGATGTCATGGTAGTGAAGTTTCAGGGTGAATTTCCCTTTCATAAACACGATGACAGCGATGACTTTTTCCTCGTCATAGAAGGCGAAGTCACAATGGATTATGAGGGACATGACAGCGTTACCTTCGGCCCCGGGGAACTAGTCATTGTGCCCAAAACAGTGGTTCATAGACCGCGAGCAGATCAGGAAGCCAAAGTTCTACTGATCGAGCCTACCGGCGAGCCCAATACAGGGGATAGCGGCGTGGAAGCAGCTCTCAAAGACCATATTTGACAGTCACTGGCAGCTGTGTAGCAGCTGCATTGACATTATTTTAACGCCCGTAAATTACTCAAGTCTGGAAGGAGCCAATTATGAAAGCCCTAGCCCCAATTGCTTTAACTTTGTCGTTTGCAGCGATTCCTGCAACTGCACAGGATGTTACGATCACCCTGACACCTGGATTATATAACTACGAAACCAGTACTTATATGAATGATCAAGAGACGGGCCAACATGATCCTTATCAATATTGCATTCCGGCCGAAAGAGCCCGTACCAGCCTCAATAAACTTTTAGAAAAGTTTTCAAAAGGCGGGGAGTGTAATTTCGGGAAAATGACCCAAACCTCCCATCACGCTTCAGGCAGATTTTCCTGTTTCTCACCTGATCTAGGCATTACCGTTAATGGCAAGCTTGAGGGCGAATATAGTCCGAAACATTATACTGTGACCACGCGAGCAGATACGCCCCTAGGGGAACATAAATCTATCGTAAATGCCAAGTGGATCAGCCCATGTCCCAAAGACTGGACACCGCCCCCGGATATCAGCCACGATTAATTATGCTGTTAGTCCGATTTCGCCTTTAATTCGAGCGATAAGGCTTTCAACGTCGCGTTTTCCAAGCAAGTGATCCGCAAGTTTTAATTTTTCACCGGACTTGGTCTCGACCACAATGTCGTAATATTTGACACTCTCTGAGGACATAGAGCTATCCAGTTTGATCTGTTTCAAATCACCCACGGACAATTGCGTAAACTTACCATCAAATAAACCACGCCTAAGCACTATCTCACCGGGGCGTACCTCTACCGCTGATTTCAAAAGCCACATCTGCGCTGAGATAAAAACTGCCAGCAGCCCGAAAAGTCCAAAAATCACAGCTATAAAGACCGGCATATCGGAAAAGAACGGCGCGATACCAATTCCTCCAAACACCAGAGCTACAATTAGCGTCATAAAAGCCGCACCTTTATGGCGTGCTGGCGGGAAGTAATAATATTGCCCTTCCCCATTTTCGGAATAAATCACGCCCGTTTTTGTCCAGTCACCTTTGTAGGTATAAATGGCTTTTCCGCCTTGCATTGACATTTGAGAACCTGCCAATTCAGAGACTTCAAATGTTTTAAATTCAAATTGGTCAGGATCGAAAACCGGAAGTTCAAAGGATTGATCAAAATCAATCAAGCCTGCTTCTGCTTTCGCCGCAATGCGCCATAAATATTCAGGGTAACCAGCATCAAGTGAGCTTTGAGGTTTGTCATCAGGGAGGTTAAAGTGAACCGGCAACTCGAATATATCCGAATGTGAGCCGGCACTGGCCGGTATATATTGTTCATCCTGCCACAAGATAGTTTCCACTGTCCTGCGGTCATCACCACTGCCTGTTTCCGTTTTCCGAATACACGTCAAACGGACATTAAACTCGGTATCAGAAGGAGGCGTAGATGTAATGCGGAACTTGCCCTTTAAACTATGTCCTAATGCCCCCGGATAGCTTTCCAATACAAAACTGGTACTGCCAAAGTTTTTCCATTGTTTATAGAGTTTATACGTCCACCAACCCAGCCACAACCCGACCAATGGGAACAAGAAAATCACTAAAACTAGGGGATTTTTAAAGGCAATGATTTCATCCCATGCGGCAATGAGTGTTCCCCAGGATATGAAGTTCCAAAATCCGGCAAACCCTAATGCCACATAAAAGCCCAGCTTACTGTCACTTTTAAACTCCGGGCTATTCCAGTCATCCTTCCAAAGCCATGGTTTATCTGGATATTGAAGGCGTCGTTTGTTTTCTTTTTTTATGGCTTTAGATCCATAACGACCCAAAGCAATAATGCCTGCTCCAATCCCTGAAAACATCAGGGCGAACAATCCAGTCATTATGGAGAAACCCCAGCGGATATTTGGAAAAACAACAGCCTGCTGCGGGTTTTTCGGGTTCACTTTCACAATGATTGGGCGGCCGGAATTTTTCGCCTGTTTTAGCTGATTGACAATATTGCTATGATATTTTCTTTGACTGTCAGATCCCACACCAAATGTAATCTGATCGGATGTATAACTTTGTCCGTGATATTCATATTCATAACTACCTTTAGCCCTATAGGTTGTTCCGCCTTCAGAACCACGAGAAGAGTCAAGTTCTGCAGAGATAATCATAGCCGGGGTTTCAGCCCAGTTTTGCGCGCTTACAGATTTTAAAATGGGTTTTACGGCAAAACTTGCCGGGATCAGGCCCGCAAGAAAAAAGATGCCGCCAAAGATGTACAAAAACCAGGCCCCGGAACTGTTGTTATTTTTCTTACCACGTGACACATCGCCCTCCATTATAGGCACCCTATCACAACACCATTGTTTTTTATTTAACAAGCATTGACCCCATAAAGTCCCGGTGTCATTTGGCCATATGACCACACAGACATCAGATTCTTCCGCTCCGTTATCCGGGGCCCGGCTTTGGGCGGCGGCTTTATTCCTCATTATAATCTGGGGCACAGCTTTCACTATGGTGGATGTGGGTGTCCGCTATATGTCGCCGCTTTGGCTGGTTTCGCTCAGAACATTAATGGGAGCTTTTCTCATAACGGTCTATGCATATATCAAAGGCTATCGCTTCCCACCTATAGGAGATCCGCGCTGGCGTTGGTATTTTGTACTAGGCGTGACCGGCATGGCTATGCCGTTTTTCCTAACATCCTGGGGACAAGAGACTATCGATAGCGGCATTTCCGCCATTTTGGTTGGTGTTATGCCTTTGCTGACCATTCTATTGGCGCATTTCTTCACTGAGGAAAAACTGTCATGGCGCAAACTCATAGGCTTTACTATTGGCCTTGGCGGTACCGTGATTTTATTCCTACCAGATAATTTTTCCCTGGAACTCATCAAAGACTGGAAAGCGCAATTAGCCGTTCTGGGAGCAGCGCTTTGCTATGCAGCCACAACAGTCGGTGCGAAACGCGCGCCGCAAACGCCCGCTCTTTTAGGCGCAGCGCTTATGACGCTATGTGCCGCGATCAGCGTAGTTTTTATAACGCTGATGACTGACGGACTACCAAGTCATATTGAACCTATGGGATGGCTTATGGCAATTGGCCTGGCTGTTGGTTCGACAGGCTTTGCCACAATCGTTTATCTGCAGGTGATTGAAAGTAATGGTCCGACTACACTGGCCAAGATCAATTATTTCCCGCCTTTTGTATCGGTAATAGCCGGGATTGCCCTATTAAACGAATCCTTCACTCCGCGCATTGCCATAGCCTTTGGAACGATTATGTTAGGGGTCTGGATTGCGCGAAATAAGAAAAATGTGACGGTACCACAAAACCCGTAAAGGCGGTCTAATCCCCATGAACCTGTGTTTACAGGTGGGCGCCGGAAATAACCGAACCACGATCCGGACAGAGCCAGCTCCCTAAGGATGAATTAAGGTCCCTAGGATAAGTGCCAATCACGAAGCCCGCAGCAACCGTCACCCTGATATGTGGGCCTTATTTTAGTGGGTTACAAGTATAAAAAATAACGAGTTTACCCTTATTTACAAATCGTTAAGCTCGATTCTAAGCAAATCGTTAAAATGTCCATAATAGGTGCTCGCTGGCGCATAATTCGGACATACCAATGTTAAATCTAAAAAATCGCTATATCAATAATGAGGAAGGCAATGTTGCCATTCTGATGGGATTAGTTAGTTCTATTTTGCTGTTAGGCGTAGCTGCTGCTTTAGAAACGAATAGCCTCGTCTCTACCAAATCATATGCTCAAGATCGGCTTGATAGTGCTGTATTATCCGCCGCAAGCACCCACCTCAAATCACTATCACTCAATACAAGGTCAATAGTTTCCGACAGCTCAGATGTTACTCAAGACTTCATTACATCACAAATGCCTGATGGAACTAGCTTAAAGTGTGACGCTTAATTTACACAACTGAACATGTGTCACTGAGCTGCAAAGGAAAGAGAAAGACTCAATTCACTAAGCTCATTGGGAAAACACATCTCGACTTTAACATACATGCAGCTGCTTCTCTAAATGTTGCAGACTACATGGAAGTTAGCTTGGTCTTTGACATTTCAGATTCCATGGAAGCAAGCGGAAGCATTCCGGCTCTTGAAAGAGCTCTCGAGCGGTTCGTTGATAATCCGGTTTTCACATCAGCAAATGAAAATGCTGTATTTTCACTTATCCCATATGCCAATTCAGTAGCGTTTTCCAATGTTCATACTTCTTGGATCAATCCAATAGGTGGATATGATTACTCGCCAACCTTTCAGGGATGTTTCATGCCTGACTTCGCAGATATAAATACCATATTTGACGGCCAACCTATAGCCTATGCTGCTCCTCAGAGATTCAACAATCATGGGAGTCCACTATGCCCTTCTCAAAATATGGCAGCTCAATTTTTCATATCAGATTCCCGAGATGTGATTTCAATGGTCCGTAATATTGAATCTGCTAACGGGACAGGTACAAATGAGGCCCTAACCTGGGGATATAGAAGCTTAATCCCAAGCTCAGCAGGAGCATTTGCTGGAAACACGAAGTTTCCAAGATCATTTAGTCCCGAAAATAAAAAAATTCTAATACTTCTAACCGATGGAAAGCCTGTCAATAAAATGTGGCTTGAAAAAGAAAAACTCGAATCTGAAGAATCAGAGGAAATGTTTCATAAGACATGCGAAACCATAAAGAGCAGTGGCCATGAACTTGATGTATATATGATCGGTTTTGGCACTCTCAAACGCAGTGGAAAAGACTTAAAAAAGCTATTGGAAGATTGTACATTGGGGCGCGGATATTTTATATCCGCCAATCAACAAACCTTAGGGGACACATTATCAGACATTATTTCCGGTTATAACAATGTCGCTTTAGTGAAATAAATTCACCCCTCCGCCTCCATAGCGGCTAAGCGTGAGGCTTGATCTTCTGCAATGAGCGCATCAATGACGTCTGAAAGCTCGTCCCCGGCAACAATTTTATCCAGCTTATAAAGGGTCAAACCGATACGGTGATCCGTTACCCGGCCTTGCGGATAATTATAGGTGCGAATACGTTCTGAGCGATCCCCAGACCCTACCTGGCCTTTACGATCATCAGCGCGTTCTGCGTCAAGACGCTGTTTCTCCATGTCATAGAGCCGCATCTTCAAAAGTCGTTCAGCATTGGCCCTGTTCATATGCTGAGATTTTGCATCGCAAACAACCACAACGCCCGTTGGAATATGGGTCATGCGAACGGCGGAATCCGTTTTGTTGACGTGCTGTCCGCCTGCGCCAGAAGCCCGCATAGTATCGACGCGGACATCACCCATGGAAAAACCAATATCGATATCTTCAGGTTCGGGCAAAACCGCCACCGTTGCGGCAGATGTATGTATCCGGCCTTGCGTTTCAGTTACAGGCACGCGCTGAACGCGGTGGACACCGGACTCAAATTTCATTTTACCATAAACTCCCGCGCCTGAAATCGACGCGATGATTTCTTTATATCCGCCCATATCAGCTTCGGACTCGCTTTCGATTTCGACCTTCCAGCCCGCCAACTGCGCATAACGCGCATACATGCGATATAAATCACCTGCAAATATGGCCGCTTCATCCCCGCCAGTTCCCGCACGGATTTCAAGAACAATTGAGGCGTTATCGTCTTTGTCTTTCGGCAGTAAAAGGATGGAAACTTCATGTTCTAATTTAGGAAGTTTCTCCTTAAGGGCTTGAAGCTCCTCCTTAGCCATAGACCCCATTTCAGGATCATCCAGCATGACTTCGAGATCTTCCATTTCGGCACGCACATTTTGCAACTTCCGCACGCCTTCGACAATGGGTTTCAGCTCGGCATAGTCTTTGCCAAGTTTGACAATTTCATCGCCATCTGTGGTCGCCCCCATACGCGCTTCGATATGTTCGAAGCGATCGACAACCTGGGCTAATTTTTGATCCGGTATATGCATGGCGGGTGATTAGGAGGGTTTGAGGGAATTGTCTACATGCAATGCCGGATTGCATCAGGCAAAAAATTTGTTATTACAATTCAAAACCAAATTTGGGGATGATATATGCGCAGCTTAGCAAAACGAATCTTAACTAACTCGGCTATAATTAGCGGCCTGACTTTCGGCCATGCCGCAATGGCTAATGCCCAAGAAATTCCCATAGAAACCTTGGCAAAACTCCCAAGTGTTTCCAGTCTGTCTCTTTCAAGAGATGGAGATTATCTGGTCGGATTGATAGGAAAAGACGGAGACGATGTCTTGTCACTTGCTGTTTGGGATACGGCTGATTTCTCAAAACCCCCTAAGATGGTTAAACCTTCTGGTGGCGTGGAGTTCCTTGGCGCCCAAGCCCTTAAAGCCGGCAAAATTCAGGTGTTCTCCAGAAAGAAATGGTCAGGCAGCTTAGCTGGTTGCGGCGAAGGCAAAGCCATTGGGTCTACTAAAACTTATCTGACTAAAACCCTGGTAACGGACATTAATCTTTCTGAATTTTCTGAACCTTTTGGATATCAAGGTAAAAAACGTGATATGTCAGAGGCGGAAAAAATCTGTTCTGCTATCGTAGGAACCGGACAACTCGTTTCTACTTTGCCCCTCGACCCAGATCATGTTGTAATAGCTCAAAGTACTGGCGTATATGATCGATCCGTCGACTATTTCAAATACAATTTAAAAACCGGTGAAAAAGATAAACTCTTCACCAACATGGATACAAGTAAAGAGGGGTTTAGCCTGCTGCATCCCAAAACATCTGAAATATTGGCAAAAAACTTTTCTGATTATGGTGATGGGCGCTATAAGCAAAAAACAAAAATAGTGACTGCTGATGGATCGTTTAAAACACAAGAAAAACTTACTTCAGATACTAAATCTCGACACAATGTAAATATAATAGGACGAAATGATAATACGGGTAAGTATTTTGTTTCGACAGACCAGTTCTCAGATAAAATCAGAATTTATATGTATGATGCAAATACAGAATCCTTTGATAGTTCGCCTTTATATTCACACCCTGAATTTAACATTGGTGGAATTATCAGAAGTTCCAGCGAAAGAGACTTTGGAAAGGTACTAGGCTACACCGTCATGGGTGCAGATATTGAGACTGTCTACCTTGATCCCGTATTGAAAGCCGCCCAATCAAAATTTTTGCGTCAATACCCAGGTAAAAATGTAACTATTTCTGACTGGTCTCAAGATCGTACAAAAATGATTGTTACAGTTGATGGTTCCGATATGCCGCCAGCCTATTTTCTAACAACTGACGGGAAAGCTTTTAAATTCTTAGGCACTCGTATTCCCGAACTCGCTAAAACAAGTTTACCAAAAACAGAGCTTGTATATTACAATGCCAGAGATGGTAAAAAAATCCCCGGGCTCTTAACAATGCCGCGTGGTTGGAAAAAAGGCGACGCAGCACCTCCTGCAATTGTACACCCTCACGGCGGTCCATGGGCACGTGATTATGCGGGCTGGGATAGTTCCGGCTGGGTCCCGTTTCTAACTTCTCGCGGATATGCGGTCTTACAACCGCAATATCGCGGCAGCACAGGTTGGGGCCGTGACATCTGGTTATCTGGTGATTTTGAATGGGGCCAGAAAATGCAAGATGACAAAGATGATGGCGCCCAGTGGATGATTGAAAATGGTTATGCAAATCCTGATCGTATAGCTATTTTTGGGTATTCCTATGGTGGATTTGCGGCTTTTGCTGCCGTTGTACGCCCAGACGGCCCTTATAAATGCGCCATTGCAGGTGCAGGTGTATCAGATCTGACACAAACTAAACGACTTGATAGTCGCAACCGACTTCAGAGAGCATTTCAAGGCCGTACACTAAAAGGTATGGATCCTATGAATAACACTGATAAAGCGTCAATTCCCATACTAAGCTTTCATGGTGATAGGGATGTTCGCGTCCCTGATACGGAATCAAAAAACTTTCACAAGAAGGTCAAAGATAAAGTAAACTCCAAGCTTGTGATCATCAAAGATCAGCCGCACAGTCTGCCCTGGACGGAAAAAATGCAGGTTACAGCCCTCAAAGCTATTGAAGACTTTTTGGAAAATGATTGTTTCAATGGATAGGGATTAAAACTCCCCGCGTATTCCCACGAAAAGAGTACGCGGGCGTCCCGGAAAGTATCGCTCGGCCCCAAAGGCGAAATCGGCACGATTGGCGTAAGCTTTATCAAAAAGGTTATCGATCCGCGCGAAAAGGATTGCAGCAGAACTAAATTCGGACTCCCCGCGCAAAACAAAGACATCATGACCGGGATAGGTTTGAGTATTTCCAGGGTCGAGAAAATATTCGCCAAGGTGCCGCCACTCAATTTCTGTTGAGACCCCATCAAAGGGCATGATTTTTATAACGCCGGTTCCGATAATTTCCGGCGCAGTGTCAACTTTCGCCCCGTCTACAATCGTGTTTGATGGTGAGCTGGCCATGTCCGAAAAATTATAACTATGATCGGCCAGACTGACATTACCGAAAAATTCCAACCAGTCAGTAGCTTGCCAGCGACCTGTAACTTCCAGCCCCCGATGACTGGTTTTACCATTTGTAATATTAAGGCCTGCGCTATTTCGGAAAAAGAAATTATCCTTTTCCATGACATAGGCCGCCGCTTCGAGGCTGACACTACGGCCACCATATTTAAGTCCGGCTTCAAAGCTATCGAGGGTTTCGCTTTTTATTTCTCCAGGATTTTGTTGGATCTGCAGGGAATATAAATCTGCAACCTGAGGCGAGCGGGCACCACGGACAGCGCGGGCATACAGGCTAAGTCCATCTGATAATTGATGGCTCAGCGCGATTTTTGGCGTAATGACAAAGAAATTATCTGAACGGTCATCTACGCGGCGAAACCGGCCAACATCAACCGTGTCAATTTTATTATTATAAGCATAGTCCACATATTCCGCGCGCGCGCCAAATGATAGCTCCGTGTTCTCGCCAAGGGTCAGACCATATTCCCCGTAACCGGCCACAGTGATCGCTTCGACTTCGTAATCATAATGAGCACCTTGAACGAATGAAAAGCGGCTTGGGCCGTCTTGAAACTCATCCAGAAATCCGTTGGTGAACTCTGCGTCCAATCCAAGAATAAAGTTTTTACCGTAATAGCTATTCAGCGCGCCGACACTCCAATGGCCGACTTTTTCGGTGGCCTGACCCGGTACAAAGTGGCGTAAGAATTCCATATCCGTCCAGCGTGCATAAGGCATGATCACCAGGCTTTGATCCCCGCCCACCTCTTTGGATAGTTTTAGATGGCTCCGAATAGATTTTGAATCCCTGTAAGCTTCCGGGTTGGGATTGGTGAACCTTATGTCGTCATCCAGATAGGCATCCTCACCGCGAATGAATCCGGCGGTTTCCTGATTAAGATTATGAAAACTAGCCTGCCAAGTTAAACCCCAGTCCCCAAGGTCCAGATCTTTTCGCAGGCCGATCTTTTGCTGATCATATCCGCTATCCGCGCGAAACCCGTCATCATGGCTAACAGCCATGGTTATCCCATAATCTTCACCCGAATGACTGGCCGCCATAGATAAATATCCGTCTTCACTTCCAAGGATATGATAGCGATTGATGTTATCGGGCGTCCGGCTCGTCACATTGACAAGACCATGCAGCGCATTAGAGCCGTAAAGTACACTGCCCGGCCCTTTGAAAACTTCCACACGATCAGAAAATTCTGTCTGCGCCTCAAACAATCCATTCACATTGGCAAATCCTGCCGCGCGCAGCGGGATACCATCCTGTAAATAGAGAAATGATCCGGCGCCTGCCCCGCCTGTTAAAACCGGCGAGCGAATGGACGTCAGATGCTCAAGCCCGCTACCTCTATGTATATGAACACCGGAAATAGTGTTGAGGGCTTCAGCTAGATGCACGGGCGCCAGTTTTTCGATGCGGTCACTGGATAAAACATCAATTGAAGCTGGATAATCCTGACGCTTTTGAACTTGCCTTTCCGCAGTCACAATGACTTCATCGCTCGATATATTTTCACGGTTATGGACAGTCTGAGCAAGCGCTGTTGATGACAGCGTCAGAGCTGTCGTCATAATCAAAATATACCGCATTATTCGCCTATAATATCAATCACTCTTAGCTCTTTTGCCTTTCAACTGTTCGGGCAAAGGTGCTTGAGAGACAATACGCATATCTCTTTGCGGGAACGGAATTTCAATTTTCGCCTTGCTGAGCGCCTTATTGATTTCCGTGTGAAGATCATGACTTACGCCAAAGCGGTCATCGACACTGCGAACAAAAATTCTAAGCTCAAAATCCAATGAGCTTTCACCGAAGCCAAGAAAGAACACATTCGATTTCGGTTTTTCCAAAACTTTCGAATTACTCTTGATGACCTTCAACATAATTTCCCGCGCCTTGTCAGTATCAGACCCATAGGCAATACCCACAGGAATAATGATCCGCGTAATGGAGTCGGTCAGCGTCCAGTTTGTCACTTTCTGTGTAATCAATTCTTTATTGGGTATGAAAATTTCTCGGTTATCCAGATCAGACAATGTGGTTGCCCGGATTTTTATCTGATTCACCGTTCCGCTTTGGTTTCCAATGGTAATATAATCTCCGACCCGGATTGGGCGTTCAAACAGGATAATTAAACCTGAGATAAAATTCGCAATAATCTCTTGCAGACCAAAACCGATACCAACACCCAGAGCGGCAAATATCCACTGCAGCTGTGACCAATCCATACCAAGTTTATTAAAGGCCATGACAAAGCCAATAGCCATAATGATATACCCCAGAACACTGACTGTGGCATAACGGGTCCCCCGGTCCAGACCTGACCGATTTAAAATAAACACCTCTAAAAATCCTGGCAGATTTTTGGCTGAAATGAACGTAAGCACACCTATGGCTAGCGATTGAATAAGATTCCAAAGCGTAACATTATCAATAATCTTTTCACCGGCTTCATTGGAAAAAGAATATTGCCAGAGATTTACCCGGTCAAAAACCGACAATGCCGGAAAGAGATCCCGCCAGATAATCCACATGGATACGGCAAAACCAAAAATGATAAATGTGTTCAATAATTGTAGTGATTGCCGACTGATGGTTTCCAAGTCAATTTCATCATAATCTACTTGCGGCGGCGCTGCATCACCGCGTTCTTCAGCCGCTTCGATTTGCTCTCTGGCACGGAGCATTTGCTCGCGCCGTTCAACAGCCTGGCGCAGAGCCAGACGTCTTTGCGCTATAACCAGAGTTCGCCGGATAAGGCCATAAACTACAAATGTGGCTACGACGAGACCACTGGAAAAGAACAGCCTGGATAATAAAACATGCGCCGTATCATAATAGCCATATGCGGCGAGCATTGCTGCGATAAGCGGCAAGCCTATCAGCAGAAATGGAAGTATCTTACGATTGCCTTTGAACCAGTTTCGATCACCTGCCTTAGACCCCCTTTCTTTCCATAAAATTTTATATCCAAACCAGGCCAAAACACCGGCCGTCAGGATGAAAACCAAAAGACTAAATCCTCCATAGACATCCGGTTCACGGCTTTTTTGCGTGAGTGTCACGAGAGCAATCAAAACACCCGCGACAGGAATGAACCAGTTTAACTGCTGGGTGATGTTTTTCCGTAATCCGGAAGAAACTTGATAGTGGGCATCAAACAGAGATTTTTCTTTGCCCCACTCTTTCCACATTAAAAAGAACCAAAGAAATCCTGATACCTCGATGCCTGTTTTCCCCAGAGACGAAATAAATACATCAGGCGCGCCGCTATTCTGATAAAGAAAACCTGTCAGTAATAATAAGAGCGGGATTGGCGCCGTAATTATGGCACATGTCATAATAACGCTTGGCGTAATCCAATAATGGTCTTTCTGCACACGTCCGACGGATTTAGCAGCATCAATTACATCCAGCCGTAATCGGCGGCGCATCGCCAATATGCCAAAAGCCAGGGCCAGACCTGTAAATGTCAAAGGCCAATACCGTTTCATTTGTTCTGTTAAAACCGAAAATGATCGATTTAAGTTTTGCGCTTTAAAAACAGACCCTGTTCCCCGGATAACCCTTAAAGGCCAAGACAGATCAATGGCACTCACACTGGGCAGCCACAAAAGATTTTGATCCAGGATATTCGTCAGTGACTCGGTTGTTTTCAAGACATCCGACTGCACAGCCCCCAAGGCCTGAGATTCAGATACTTGATGTAAAGAGGCTTCTGATACATCCAGCAACAGCTCTCGGCGCGTTTGGTAAAGATTATTCAAAGCCGTTAGATCAAGCTCCGTCAAATCTACGGCTTCTGGATCATCTTGACGCCAGTCTGATAAAAGCGCATCGGCATTAATCTGCCCGATAGGCATATTTCGGAGCTGTTCGCGAACCTGAACACCCTTTTGCGTCGCCCGAAGTAACACGGCCTGATTACTATCCGCCCGGCTCTGTATCGAATTAATCGACGGTCTTTGATCCCGAAGACGCCGCAAAGTTTCACTGGACTGCCGGTTTATTTTAGGCAGGCTGGTTAGATTTTCTGCAACTGTCAGGTCACTTTGAATATTTTCGAGCCGGCTTCGAGCCTCCGCCTGTAATTTAGGATAGGCACTAACATCCTGAGACACTTTGAGCAGGTCTTCTGCAATCGCGACATTACCGGCGGCATAATCAATAACCAAGGGATGCAGGGTTTCGGTCGCTGAAATATTTTCCAGAGCTGCGGCCCGTTCCTGCTCGGCGAGGCTTACACGTCTTTTACCCGTTTGGTTTTGAAGGGCTATAACTTCCTGCTCTGCCCGCTCTGCGTTAAGTTCCGCAAGGTCACGTCTCAACGTCAATATTTGTTGGCGCGAAGACTGCCCGGCTATTTCCAGCTCTAATGCGGAAATTTGCATACGTAATCTATATAAATGGGCTTCAATATCTATACGCCTCGAAGCAGTCACGGCCTCCAACTGCCCGCTCCCGAACGCGGCAAGCTCCGCGGTTAAAGTCGCTAAGGTTTCCCGGGCAGCCGCCAAATTATCCCGGGTTCCCTGCTCAGGCAGCGTAGCGAGTTCCGCTTCATAACGGGTGACTTCAGCCTTAAAAGTCCTCATATCACCTTCGCGCGTGATCAAATCCCGCTCAAACCGTAATAAAGCTTCTCCCGTCATAGTTTCAGGGTCCGGATAATCCGTCCGTATAGGCGTGCTCTGTGCCGTCTTAATGGCTGCTTTCAACTCTTCAATCGTCAGCGGAACATTATCAAGTTCCCGTTGCAGGCGCGCCGCTTCCTCGCGCTGCTCTGCGGCTGTTTGAAGGTTAGCTATCGCGTCATCATAGTATTGAATGATTTGAGCTTTTCGTTCGTCAGTAACGTTAGCTGACGACTGGACTCTCGTTTTGAAGTCTTCCAGTTTCTGAACTGAAAAATCCGGCGCGCCGTTAGAGCTGTCTTGAGACCATGCCGCCCCAATAACAACCACAAAACTGAGCAACAAAATTGCCAAAAATCGGTATAGTTTTCCCAACGCCATGGATGTTCTCTAGATTAGAAAATTCTCTTCGTCCACATCTGCTTGTTGCACATATGTAATTACACGGTTAGTTCACCTCATCATGGCCCCACCTCTACTCACATTAACGGATATTGCGCTCACATTTGGCACGACGCCTTTGCTGACTGCCGCCAATATGATGATCTATGAAAATGACCGATTATGTCTGGTAGGGCGTAATGGATCTGGCAAATCCACATTTCTTAAAATCGCGGCTGGCCTTATCGAAGCAGATAGCGGTGTCAGGTTTTTAAAGCCCGGCATTACGGCAAGATACCTGCCTCAGGAGCCAGACCTGACTGGATTTGGGACTATCGGTGATTATGTTCGCAGCGGCCTCGAAGGCGCGGAACAAGGCTATAAAATTCCATATTATATGGATCAATTAGGGCTGGATGAAAATTCCGGCACGCAAAATCTATCCGGCGGTGAAGCCCGGCGCGCGGCACTGATACGCACACTCGCTGCAGAGCCTGATATTTTAATGCTGGATGAGCCCACCAATCACCTTGACCTACCTGCTATTGAATGGCTCGAAAACGAGCTGCAATCCATGCGTTCGGCCATAATCCTGATCTCGCATGATCGCCGCTTTCTTGAGAAACTGTCCCGGCGCACCATTTGGATGGACAGAGGCGAAACCCACAATATTGATGACGGGTTTTCAGGATTTGAAGATTGGCGCGATAATTTCCTGGAACAGGAAGAACTCGACCGCCACAAGCTGGATCGGAAAATCGTGCGAGAGCAGCACTGGATTGTTCATGGTGTTTCAGGGCGACGAAAACGCAATATGCGGCGCGTAAAAGAACTCGCCAATTTACGTCAGTCCGTCAAGGAACAACGCCATGTCAAAGGCAGTGTTCAGTTCACAACTGCCGAGTCCCAGAAATCTGGAAAACTTGTTGCGGAACTCAAAAATGTCACCAAAGCCTTTGGCCAGCGCACAATTATAAAAGATTTTTCAATCCGGATTATGCGCGGCGAACGGATCGGATTGGTTGGCCCAAACGGGGCCGGTAAAACAACCCTGTTAAAAACAATCATGGGTGAACTGGAAGCCGATAGCGGGGCAATACGCCTAGGTGCCAACCTTGAACCGCTTATTGTTGATCAAAAACGTGAAAGCCTGAACCCGGATTGGCTTTTATCTGAAGCTCTTACAGATGGGCGCGGGGAAAACGTGATCATCGGTGACAAATCCATTCATGTGCAGCGCTATATGAAAGACTTTCTCTTTCTACCCGAGCAGGCGCGCACGCCCATACACGCTTTATCGGGCGGCGAGCGCGGACGGCTTCAGCTTGCGCGCGGCTTACGCCTGCCGTCTAATCTTTTGGTTCTGGACGAACCCACAAATGACCTGGACCTTGAAACCCTGGATTTACTGCAAGAATTAATCGCCGATTATGACGGCACAGTTCTTTTAGTGTCCCATGATCGGGACTTTCTGGATCGTACAGTTTCACGAACTATTGCCTATGAGGGTCCCGGTGCGTGGGAGATTTACGCTGGCGGCTACACAGACATGACCCGCCAAAGAAAACAAAGCCGCGCCGAAAACGGGAACCGGGACAAATCCAAAGAGAAGCCATCAAAAGCGGAAAAAGGGAAGTCAGAGCAAACCCAAAAACCCAAGGCAAATAAGCTCTCCTACAAACATAAATTCCGTCTCGAACAAATTCCGGGCGACATGGAAAACCTTGAAGCCACTATCACTCAGCTGGAAACTCAGCTTGCGGACCCGGAACTGTTCTCCAAAAATGCCGAAGCCTTTACAAAGATCGCTACCGAGCTAGAACAGGCTAAAAATCAACTGGACGCTCTGGAAACAGAGTGGCTTGAGCTTGAAGCCATGAAAGAGAACACATGACCGCAGAACAATTCATCAAAGACTACCGCATAGACAATCCAGACTCCTTCAAGCTTTCGGATATGCCAACACGCCCTGAATATTATGCCAGAGGTAAACATGCACGGGCGGCGAGTGATGACAATGCCAGCGCCATCGCCCCGCTTGCACATAAACTCTACGGCGAAGCCAATCGCTCAGTTCTGATCGTGCTGCAAGGCATGGATACATCCGGTAAAGACGGGACAACGGCCGCTATTTTAAAGCGCACCCCGCCGCTCAATGTGAATGTCGCCGCTTTCAAAGCACCCAGCAAAAAAGAACTCTCTCATGACTATTTATGGCGCATCCATAATGTCTGTCCCGGTAAAGGCGAAATTACAGTCTTCAACCGTTCCCACTACGAAGATGTTCTGGTTGTCAAAGTTAGAAACTTTGCACCCGCGGATCAGGTTGAGCAGCGTTATGAGCAAATCAATAATTTTGAAAAACATCTGAGTGAAAATGGAACGACTATTTTAAAGTTCATGCTTCACATATCTAATGAGGTTCAAGGCACACGATTAAAAGAACGCCTGATCGAACCGCATAAACTCTGGAAGTTTAATCCCGGTGATCTGGAAGATCGGAAGCTTTGGCCGCAATTCATGGAGGCTTATGAAACCATGGTGCAGCGCACATCTACGTCCTGGGCTCCATGGCATATTATTCCGTCAGACTCCCGGTCCCGGCGGGGCGCTATTATTTCATCTATTGTTCGTAAAACCCTGGAAGATATGAATCCGCAATACCCTGATCCCGGGTTCAAACTCGAAGACTTTGAAATTTAATTAATACCACAGACCGCTCATAATATGCCAGCGCGGACGGCGACGAACAACGTATTCTCTTGGCGGGTTTACGACGGGTTCTGGCAGGCGCACAGGCGTGGGCATATCTTGACGTCCATCCATAGCCATCAGCCGCTCAATACGTTCTTCCGTAGCCGGGTGGGTACGCAGCATTGCAGGCTCTGGTACTTTTCGGCCCGGCATGATCGCCTGCAGCCAGCCTTTATGGGCCTTTTCAATTTTACGCAGAGCTGACGCCAAGCCTGCCGGATCGCCTGTTATCTGCGCCGCCCCGTAATCGGCTTCATATTCGCGAGAACGCGATAAAGCCAATTGTATCAAGGTCGAAATAGTCGGGGTCAGGAGCAATATGGCAATCCCGAGGGGCGGAATAGGTGTGCCCTTGCCCATAATTATACTGCCAAGGGATAGTAACAGCATGATTTGTCCGATCTGTCCCATTGTGTTGGTCAGACGTGAAAACACATCCGCGAGTCCCATCACCCATACGTCGTTATGTTTAATATGGGAAAGCTCATGTGCCAGGACACCGCCGATCTCCCGGTTATTCATATGCTCTAAAAGTCCGTGGGTGACAGCCACAACTGTTTGTTCGCCCCGCCCTGTTGCAAAAGCATTCATCATTTTCGATGGCACGTAATACAGTGTGGGTGCATGTTCCAGATCAGCCCGCTCAACCAGACGGTCAAAAATATCCTGCAGGGCAGGAAGATCCCTCGGGCCGAATGGTCGGGCCTTATACATTTTAAGAACCATTTTTGGTGAGGCGCGACTGACGGTGAAGATCAGAAATAATGATAGGCCAATAGCCATGACCACGCCCATGCCGCCCCAAATCACAAACCCGGTCAAGGCTAATAGGCTGAACATGGCAAAGACCATGATACCGGATTGCCATTTGTTAGAGCGATCATGCTCTTTATTTTCGATTTGCGTTACATCCATGACTTAGAATTAAGCCCAGGCCGTAAGTGATGCAAGGCTGCGTTGCAGGTTATAAAACTTTCAAAATCGCATCCGCCAAGGCCGGAATATTAGTGCTATTGGCACCGGCAATATTTATACGTCCAGAATTTGTCATATAGACGGAATGTTCAGATCGCAGGCGGTGCACTTGCTCCACTGAAAGCGGAAGTGTTGAGAACATTCCATTTTGGTCAATAATAGCAGCGGCCATGGCTTCGGCGCCCTGCACGCGCAAAGCATCAGATAAATCTTTCCGCAAATCTTTTATCCGGCCGCGCATTTCGGTCAGCTCTTCAAGCCACACATCACGTAGCGCCGCATCATCTAAAATACGCGCTACAAGGGCTGCGCCGTGATCGGGCGGCATTGATGTCAGGCGGCGCTGTAAAGCCCCAAACTGTCCCTGAACCACACGCGCTTGATCGGCGGAGGTTGTGATAGCCGCCACTAATCCAACACGTTCCTTATAAAGGGCGAAATTTTTAGAACATGATGCCGCGAGTAAAACCTCAGGACAAGTTTCGCCGACCTTACGCAAACCATAAGTGTCTTCAGTCAGGCCATGGCCCAAACCAAAATAGGCCAAATCTATGAACGGGACTAATTGATTATCGCGTAAAAACTCTGCGGTCCGGTCCCACTGGTCCGGAGAAAGATCAGCCCCCGTAGGATTATGACAGCATCCATGCAAGACAACAGCATCGCCAGGTTTGGCGTTTTGGCGTAAGTGATCCAGCATGTCTTCAAAGTCAACGCCCAAAGTCTCCCGGTTATAATATGGATAGGATTTGATTTGTAATCCAGCTGAACCAATCAATGGCTCATGATTAGCCCAGGTCGGTGTCGGCACCCAAACCGATGGCTCTTTACCCGATGACTTTATCAGTTCCGCGCCAAGGCGAAGCGCGCCTGAACCGCCTGTAGATTGCGCGCTCGCGATACGGTCTTCACGCAGAGCCGGATAATCCGCTCCGAAAATGAGATCGAGCATAGTCTTACGAAAATCTGCATTCCCGATGGTCGAAACGTAAGATTTCGTCGCTTCTTCTGTCAGATAAAGTCCTTCAGCCTGTTTGACAGCTCTCATGATAGGGGTTGCCCCGTCATCACTTTTATAAACCCCCACTCCCAGATCGATTTTATTGGGATTTGTATCGGCCTTAGCCAAGGCCATAAGCGCCATAATCGCATCTGTGGGGCGTTCTTCGAGACTTTCAAACATGAGGGCTCTCCCTGTAATTTAAGACAGATGCCCTATAGGAGTCGCAGGGCTGTGGAAAGTCAAAAGTGTTTGAGGGCTTGCACAAAATAAAATGCGCCTTATGGTCGGCAAAAAATTCTAGGGGATATAGATGGAAGATCTAATTCAAGGTTTGAATAATATTGTTTGGGGCTGGCCAATGATGGGCCTCCTTTTAATAACCGGGGCTTATTTGACATTTGGCCTGCGTCTGATGTCTATCATACGCATACCATACGGGTTTAAACAACTGTTCCGCAAACGAAAAGGCGACGAAGAAGAAGGTGATGTTTCTCCATTCGCAGCCTTAATGACCGCCCTCTCCTCCACAATTGGGACAGGCAATATTGCGGGTGTTGCGGCTGCCATCGCTATTGGCGGCCCAGGTGCAATTTTCTGGATGTGGATGACAGCTATTGTCGGAACGGCCACTAAATTCTCTGAAGGCGTTCTAGCCGTCCGCTATCGGGAAATAGATGCCAATGGCAACCGCGTAGGTGGCCCCATGTATTATATTAAAAACGGCCTTGGGCCCAAATGGCGATGGCTCGCTGTCGCGTTTGCGATCTTCGGCATGCTCGCCGCTTGGGGAACTGGTGCTTCTATCCAGTCAAACTCTGTAGCTGATGCACTCAACAATACTTACAGTATCCCGCCTATATTCACGGGCGTCGTTCTCGCTGCTGCAGCGGGCGCTGTTATTATTGGCGGGATCGAACGTATTGGTATTGTTGCCAGTGCCGTGGTTCCGTTCATGGCCGGAGCTTATTTCATCGCCGGCTTAATCGTTATTGGCATGAATATCGGCGAAGTTCCTGCTGCTTTTGGATCTATCTTTAAAGGTGCCTTTGGGTATCACGAAGCCACAACGGGCATTACAATTGGGTTGATGGTTCTGGCCATGCAAAAAGGTATTGCCCGCGGTATCTTCTCAAATGAAGCCGGGCAAGGTTCTGCGCCTATTGCGCACGCAGCCGCTCGAAATAAAGACCCGGTCAATCAGGGGCTGGTCGCTATGCTCGGCACAGTTATTGATACACTTATCGTCTGTACAATCACGGCGTTGATTATCCTGACATCAGGTGTGATCGAACCACAGTGTTTAGCAAGCCCTGAAAACCTGGGAACGCTCATGACGGGTAATCAGCCAGCGGGTTGTGACACAGGCGCGCCGCTGACTATTTCCGCCTTTGATGCGTCTCTGACAAATCTCGGCAAGCACATCGTGACCTTAGGACTTGTTGTCTTCGGCTTCACGACAATTCTAGGCTGGTCCTATTACGGTGAGCGCTGCTGCGCCTTCCTATTCGGTGAAAAAAGCATTCTACCTTACCGTATCAGCTGGGTTGTTGTAGTTTTCGCTGGCGCCGCTGTATTGGCCCTTGAAGGCAGTATTTCAAACATCGTCAATATCTTCTGGCTCATCGCGGATACGCTGACCGGACTGATGGCTGCACCGAACTTAATCGCATTACTATTACTGTCACCATTGGTGTTCAGAATGGCAAAGCATTACTTTGAAGCCAAAAAACAAGGTATTGAACCTGATTGGGATTCCATTGAATAGATGGAAATCCGCCTTGCAACACAGGCTGATGTAACAAAACTGGCGGCTCCCTTATCTAAATTGGGGGCCGCCACTTTCTCTGAGGCTTTCGGGCATTTATATAGCGCCGAAGATCTGGCTTACTTCTTGAACGATAGTCACTCCGTTGAAAGCTATGAAAAAGCCTTGAGAGATCCTGAACAGCCCATATGGATAGCCAAGGATAAGGGTGAACCCATCGCCTATATCAAGCTTTGTCCTAATGGACTGCCTTGCGATCCACCCATACCGGGCGCTATCGAGATATCAAAATTATACGCATTGCAGTCTTATCGCGGTAAAGGCGTCGGTACGCAGCTTATGGAAGCGGCTTTTAGCTATGCCCGTGACCATGGATATACAGATATGGTACTCAGCGTTTATGCCGAAAATTATGCCGGACACAGATTCTATGCCCGGCACGGATTTGAAAAAATCGGAGATTATAAATTCCCGGTAGGCCAGCAGCTTGACCGGGAATGGATTATGCATAAGCGGCTTTAGCGGCGATAACGACGGTTCTCTCGCTTGACCCCTTCATAGGCCTCGATCACATTCTCATAATAGCCCGTTTTCGGATCATAAGATTGGGTTGTCCCCGTATTGGTGTGACTATATGTGCCGCCATAGGCACCAGCATAATGTCCGCCGCCACTATGTGACCCACTGCCATAACTACCGCTAGTGACCTGCCCTGTTGTGTGACCGGATTGATAGGAAGATCCCGTGCTGCCATAGGACGAACCAGAGCTATAACTTCCGGAATGCCCACTGCTATAACTATAGCCAGATGATGACCCATGGGAAGTTGAGGCGCCAGACATACCGCTTGAATACCCACTATAAGATTGTGACTGCGCGGTAGGCTCTAGATAAGTACCGGTTTCACAAACTACCCGGCGCCATTCCCAGCGCTCGTCTTCAACAGGTACCTGAACAGCAACCTCCTCATAAACAGGTGCCACTTCGTGGGCTCCCGTCGCGCGTGCCGGAAGAACATCTTCGACCATGATTGTTTTGTACTCTGCAGGAATCGGAATTTCTTCAACGCCGCCCGGATCCGCTACAACTTGCTTCGTAATCGTTTCATACCGAGCCGGAACCATCACACGGTTCACCATAGATGGGTTCTTCAAAACGCGGCGATTATAGCTGACCGACTGCCCGGGTTCTTCAACAAGGCACCAGATTTCACAGGTCGGGCCACAATGCATAGCATCAGATTGCGCTGCGCCGTAGTCTACTGTCGAGCGATACCCTTGTCCGCTCGGCCCAGCATCGGCCGTTGAGTGAATAATATAACCCTCAGCCCGTAATTTACCCGGATTGCCTTTTTTCCAGACAAGGCGCGGCGACGTCATTTGGACAGTTTCAGTAATGGTCTGAAATTCAGGCTGTGATACCTGAAGCTTCTCATAGGCAGGCCGCGTCATGATCTGATCTGTCACGGTGGTATAGCGCGGCTGACGAACCCGGTATTCAACGCTTGGCTCTTTGACCATGACCTGTTCGGCGCGGGACATGATTTGCGGCTGTTCGACACCATATTCCGTATAGCCTTCTTGAACCACGACCTGTTGTCCTCTTGTTTCATAACGCGCCGGAATTTTCACACGCGCATAACATTCACCGGCTTCAGGATTTGACGGAATGAGACTGGGCGGTGCCGGATAATGACCGCTTCCGGCCTGGGCTGCACTTACAGCTATAAGAGATATACCCAACACCCAAGATGTTGTTTTTAAGCGCTTTTGAGTCATTATCACACTCACCTTATTACATTTTAACACCCCGATAGACGGCCATATTAACCGTTCCGGAGCAGTAAATTCAATTCTCAGTTACAGTTGAGTCTATCAGACTTACTCAATCAGGCCCATCACCCTATCCCATATGGGGTGCCGTTCACGAGAATTCCCGTCAGGCGAGATGAGCCCTGAATACCTTGCAAAATCCAAGCCAGACGAGAATTACGACAAAGCCTCCGACCCCATTAGCGACTAAATCAGCCAAAGAAGCCGTCCGGCCAGTGGCCATTGTCCCCTGTAATATCTCAAGAATTCCGCTCCATATAAAAGGAAAGGCAAATACGCCCCTTAACGGTAATCGCGGCGCGGCGAATAGAAATAAGCCCGTGAGCACAGCATACGCGCCCGCATGAAGGACTTTATCTAAATAAAGATGACCGGAAGGTGCCCCTGCTTCCAGTAAAGACACATAGGTAACCAGTAAGATAGCTGCGCCGAATAAAAGTCTCGCGCACCAAACAACCCCGCGGTTAGCAGGTCGGTCATAGGCATTTTTATGCTTTGTCATGAAAGCCTGTTTCACTCCGGATCATTATTGTTTAGACATATAGCAGAACCCATGAATGTAACCCTACCAAGGCTAAATTATGACCTTATTAGACCCGAAAAATGTTGCCAGCGATCTACCTGGATGGACTGGCGGGGATGATTTTATTACCAAAGTCTTCCGTTTTGACGATTTTGCGCAAGCCTTTGGCTTTATGACCCGAATAGCGATTATAGCTGATAAAATGGACCATCATCCTGAATGGTTTAATGTCTATAACCGCGTGGATGTAACTCTAACCACCCATGATGCGGGCGGCGTTACCGAAAAAGATGTGGCTCTGGCCAAGGCCATGGAAAAAGCCGCCGGATAAGCAGCCCTACATGACTCCGCCCGTATTTCCGGTCATGCGGTCAATAACCTGATCCCCTACAAATGGATTATCAGCTCTCTCCTGCCCAAATGTGCTGGCAGGACCATGGCCGGGAATGAACCGCATATCATTACCAAGAGGCCAGAGCTTATGGCGAATGGATTTGATAAGATCCTGCGGATTACTGCGCGGAAAATCCGTTCTCCCGACACTACCTCGGAATAAGACATCCCCTACAAAAGCAATTTTTAGCTCTTGATTGAAAATCACCACATGTCCGGGCGTATGGCCGGGCGTATGAACAACACTGAATTCCACGTCACCAAGTTTCAGCACGTCCCCTTCTTCGAGATAACGGTCAGGCGTAACATCTTTACCCATTCCCGCCATTCCATATTTAGCCCAGCTGGCTTCGATCTGATCGAGCCAGAACTGATCATCTTTATGGGGACCGATAATAACGGCACCCGTGGCCTCACGAATGTCCTTTGCACCCCCAGCGTGATCCAGATGCCCGTGGGTAAGCCATATTTCCTTGATTGTTACGCCGAGTTCTTTGGCGTCTTTAATCAATCGCTCAGCTTCTCCGCCAGGATCAATCAATACGCCTTCCATGCTGGTTTTATCCCAAAGAAGCGAACAATTTTGCTGTAGGGGTGTTACGGGGAGAATTTTTAGTTCAATTTGGGGGGTATTTTCGGCCATATCAGTCTCAAATTTGTCATTCAGCCGATATTCATGAAGTTTTTCATACATCGCCTGTGACTTGTCATTTTGATGAGTTGTCTCTCTCTTACTGAGCCTTGCCGCGCCCCGGCAAGGTTCTTTTTTATTCTCGGTCCTTCATATAGTGAAGACGCTTATTCCTCTAGATCTTAATGCGTTCCTTAAGAGCAGCGATCAGTTGATCTCTTGCAATGGTTTCTTGAGCCGGGCGCGCCGACTTCCATTCCTCATTAGAGGAAATAGCCTTAGCCATTTCAGCGCCAAGATATAGATCCTTCACTGTGACTTCCCCTTTTGACATTTCATCTTCGCCCATGATGATCGCTAACTGTACGCCGCGACGATCTGCATACTTCATCTGCTTTGTAATATTTCCGGTACCAACATAAACTTCAGCCCGAAGCCCTGCACCGCGGATGTCTTCGGCCATTTTAAAATATTCGCCTAACAAAGCGCGATCAAAAACGGTTATAAAAACAGGTGGCTGCGTAACAGCCTCTAGAGCATCAAGGCGTTCAAGTGCGGACAATAACCTGGAAACACCAAAGCTGAAACCCGTTGCCGGAACAGCCTGCCCCCGAAAGCGTGAAACCAGATCATCATAACGACCACCGCCACCAATAGATCCTATACGAACCGGACGCCCTTTCTTGTCTTTGATATCTGTGAGTAGCTCTACCTCAAAGACAGGCCCGGTGTAATAGCCAAGCCCTCTAACAATAGATGTATCAAAGGCAGCACGATCAGACGAAATTCCCACAGCGCTTAAAATATTATCTATGTCTCTGAGCTCTTGAATACCGGCTTGTCCCCGCTCTGACATGCCTACCAATTTCTCAAGATCAATTATAATTTGACCACGATCACCTGAGCTGGCCGTCGTAAAGCCCAGTACGGCCTTAATGGCGTCAGGGTTCAATTTGGCACCTTCTGTGTAGTCGCCGCTATCATCTTCGCGGCCTTCGCCTAGCAGAGCGCTCACACCATCCGGGCCCAATCGATCAAGTTTGTCAATTGCCCGCAAAACCTGCATGCGCTGAATGGCGCCTTCTTCGTTATTCGGCACGCCGGTACTTTCCAAAATACCGTCCAACAATTTGCGATTATTCACGCGGACTTGATATTGTCCGTCCTTTAGACCCACAGCTCGCATAACATCAGCTGCCAACATAACCATCTCAGCGTCTGCTGCAGCCCCTGGCGCACCAACACTATCGGCATCACATTGCACAAATTCCCGGAACCTGCCCGGACCAGGTTTTTCGTTTCGAAATACACTCCCCGCCTGATAGCGGCGATAGGGCTTGGCAAGACCGTCAAAATTCTCCGCTACAAAACGCGCTAAAGGCGCTGTCAGGTCATAACGCAGCGACATCCACTGCTCATCATCATCACGGAGTGCAAATACGCCTGTATTTGGGCGATCTTCGTCGGGTAGAAACTTTCCAAGCACGTCAGCATATTCAAATGCGGGTGTCTGCAAGGGCTCGAAACCGTGGCTGTCATAAACAGAAAATGCAGACGCTATCAGCTTTTGTTCAGCCCTTATAATATCGGCAGATTTATCTTCAAAACCGCGCGGACGTCTGGCTTTCGGGCGGTTCGGTTTATTCTTTTTGGACATTTCCAACCTTATATATAGTAAATGAGCCCAGTGTAGTGAATGGCGGTGTAAGCGCTTCGTCTCACAAGCGCAAGCCTTCTGAACTGGCGTCTTATTGATACCCAATTCTATTATATAAATTTTAACTACGTCTCCTAAGCCACTATAAACCTTCCTTTGTTATATTTCAGGCCTAATAGGGAACTCACCCGCGCAATGGGAAGTGCATTAAAAGGGTGATTAGGTAGGGTTGAACGAAGCCGAGTATAACCACGAGGCGGCACAACGTCAGGCGCACCATAATTATATGGATTACCTGGCAGAGGCGCGCACAAAATTTGAGGATGCTTTTGAAGCTCTCAACGCGCGGACGTTTGACGAATCCACATTCGAGTCAGCAAAAATCATGGCCCATAAACTTGCGGGTAACGCATTAATGTATGGATACCCCATATTAGGGGATAATGCCAGAAACCTCGAAAAGTTCCTCAAAAAACATGTGGGGACTGATGACGGGCATGGCCATGACCTGTTTACGGGCGTTGGCCGTTCTCTGTTTATCAAAGTCATCTCTAAAATTGATGCCATACGCAATCAAAAACAAAACTCTACAGAACCCTCTTTCGAGTCTGATACAATTGAGCCGGATCCTACCCCGGATCGATGGGCAGACCCGATTAAAACCGAAGGCTATGGCATTCCCAGCCATAAGCCTTCGGTTTTACTAGTTCATAGTGATCCGTGGCTATCGCACTTAATGGCAAGCATGCTCGGAGCGGATTTTGACGTTATAGAATGCACCCACGCCCATGCGGCTATGGCGGAATGCGTAAACAATCCCCCGGATTTGATAATAATTCACCAAACCCTACCCGACATGTCAGGCACTGATATGACAAGATTTGTACGTAGTGTTGAGAATCTAAAACTGGTTCCGATTGTCATGCTAATGGTAGGAGACGACCCTCAAGACATAGTTGAGGCAGTAGAAGCCGGCGCAACTGATTGTTTTGAAAACGCTCAGGAAATTTTGCCTTTAGTCAATCATGTCAGGGAACTCATCAAGAAAAAACAATTCCATGTTTTGATCGTCGATGATGATCTAGCCGTTCGGGATATTTTACGCCACCGCTTTGAAACTTTTGGCGTCCGCGCTGATACAGTTGAGGACGGCGTTAAAGCCTTGGAATACTTACGATCAGAACAGCCAGACCTGATTATTTTAGATCGCATGATGCCGCGCCTGGAAGGCGGAGCTGTGCTCTACCAGATACAACAGGAAATTAACCTTAAATCCATTCCTGTCATGCTAGTAACAGCCATGGCTAATCGAGACGATGCGATTACATGGCTAAAACGAGGGGCTGTCGACTACATAACCAAACCGTTTAACCCGGATGAAGTCGTCCTACGTGCCCTTAGAAATTTGAGGATTGAAGATGCTGCGTAATTTCAAAACCCTATCAAGAGCAATAATCACATCAACGGTTATCCTGTCATACGGAGCTATGGCTCATGCAACATCTCCGGAAATAATTTCGAGGCAAGCTTTGGACTTAGCAGGCACTCAAAATTTTTCTGAGGCCCTTAGGCTAATTGATACGCAGAAGCCTGAAATTCGCGACAGTTATGATGTCCGTTTTACAAAAGCCCGTATTTTATCCTGGGCGGATAAACACAAGAAATCTGAGCGGGTATTTGAAGAGCTAATGCGTGACTATCCGGGCAATCCGGACATTCAGTCAGGCTATGGCTATCTGGAATATTACCGCGGAAATTATGATCTCGCCGACATGCATTTTAGAAACATTTTGCAAAAATACCCGGATTATACCGACGCTACAAAGGGGTTGGAACTAACCCAAAAGGCCCGCCGCAGCCAACGCGGTTATGAGTGGCGCATCGATGTTAATGCAGGCGTCAACTCATTTGATACTGATCTAAGCAACTGGAACCATCAAAGCGTACGCGCCGAGTATAATCCTAATGATATGAGCGTAGCTTTTAATGCAGGGGCGACACGCTATGAACGATTTGATGCGACCGACATTCAATTTATGGCAGGAGCCCGCTCATCTCACAAAGGTCCATGGAACTGGGAAATTGGCGGCGGGTTTACACCAGACTCAGACTTCCGGCCAAAAACCACGGCTCTGGTTCGCGGCGGATATAGCCATAAATTAGAAGGGGGTCATACGCTTCACACCTCTATAGGCTATCAAATGGATGATTATAAAAACGCGAATACCATTCATACACTTACGCCCGAGGTCACAGCCTATCTGACAAATGAAGTCACCCTCACAGGACGCCTGATTCACGTCATGCAGGATAGCGAAGATGATCAGACTGGCTGGCTGTTATCTGGCGAAGTTCCCATCACTGATCGTCTGTATGGTCGTCTCGGATATGCTATGGCTCCTGAAGCCGTAAACGGTGTTGCCATAGATACTGAAAGCATTTTTGGCGGCCTGCGATATCAACTCAGCGAGCAAACGGATATGCATCTCACTCTAAGCCGAGATGACCGGGAAAACAGTTATGTCAGGGATGGGGTCAATGTCGGACTTACTCAACGCTATTGAGGATCCGCTCTTAGCCGGCCTAATCAGCTTAGCGGTTATTCTGACATTAACTTCCGTGCTAACAGCTGTCTGGCTGAGTTTCCGCCGCATAAAACGCAACAGAGACGCCAGCTTTACGGCTGCTCGGCAAAAGCAATTTGAAGAATTCCTGCAGGACCTTTTAGGTGCCCGGGAATTTCCCAAACACTATGCTCTCCCGGAAGGCCTTATAGAAGATCATACGGCCATTACAGGCGGTCTTTTAAAGTTTTTCAAAATTGTAAAAGGCGAAGATGCCAACCGGTTAAAATTAATCATCGATCATCTTCACCTTGAACCGGTTGTCCAAAAAGCCACGACAACCGGCAATCGCGGCAAGCGTATGCGCGCGTTCAACGCCTTATCCTTCATGGATAGTCAATCGTCACTCAAAGCCATCGCCGAAAACTTATACTCGAATGATAAATATATACGCCTTAGCGTCGCCAGATGTCTGGCACGGAGACAAGTCCTAAGCCTGGTTTCCGAAGTTGCTCAATCTATCGCAACGGCATTTCCCAAGGATGAAAAATTAATTGCTGATGTTCTCCGCCGATTTGGTCCCAATGTTGTACCACTGCTAGAAGAACTCATCGCGGCCAAGCACCGAAATACAATCATCGCTGGTGCTTTAGAGACACTTATTTTGTTGCGCCCAGCACGCACATCTGTCGATTTCGATTCCTTAATACATCACCCCGATGAACGGGTCAGAGCTGCAGCCATTCAGTTTTCGGTTATGACCGAGCATGGCAGCAAACAAGACCTGTTATTAATGGGACTTGAGGACTCTGATCGCGGCGTCAAAATCAGATCCATAAAAATTGCCATGAAAGAGCAGCGCAACGACACGTTTTCAAGACTATATGTGCTTATGCAGGACCCATTTTTGTGGGTTCGCTACTGGGCCATGAGAGCAGCTTTATTGTCTGGTAAATCCGGCGAAACTTTAATGCGCTCTGTCGCAAGGCGTGACGGGCCAATGGGTGACCTCGCCCATGATGTCATCCATGAGGGACGGGCGTGATGATCCAAGTCGTTACCATACCCGAATGGGCCGAAACCACCATCATGGCTATATCATGGTGCATCATCCTGATTGGATTGATCCAAAACATCGTCTATGCTTGGAGCCTGCCCCAAGCCTGGTTCGAAATTAATGAGCGCTCTCAACGTGATGATACGCATGCAGAGTGGGAATTATTACGTTCTGACGCTCATCTCCCGATCTCCATTATTGTACCGGCTTATAATGAAGAGTTCACCATTCGCGACAGTGTCATGGCGCTGCTTAATTTACATTATCCCGACTTTCAAATCATAGTGGTCAATGATGGATCCAGTGACGATACCGTTGGAAAAATGGTCGAATCTTTTGAGATGTTTCCAGTCAACAGGGTTCGGGAAACAGGCACGATTACCCATCAACCCATTCGCGATATATATGGATCTGATATTTATCCAAACCTGCTTTTTCTCGACAAAGAAAACGGCAAGAAAGCTGATGCGATTAATGCCGGCCTGACATGTGTGCGTACACCATTATTTTGTGTCATCGATGCGGATTCTCTTTTAGATCCCAATGCCTTGCTAAAGGCCGTTAGGCCATTTGTTGAAACGTCTAAAAATGTCATTGCCGTTGGCGGAACAATCGGGATTGTCAATGGCTGTAAGGTTCGTAACGGCCATGTGGACGAATATGATATTCCCAAAAAATTTCTCGCCCGTATCCAAGTGGTTGAATATATCCGCGCCTTTTTAATGGCACGCCTTGCGGCCAGTCGTAAAGGAACCCTCACGCTTATTTCAGGTGCCTTTGGTATTTTCCGCCGCGAAATAGCTGTTGCCGTAGGAGGCTATGACACCAGCACAGTCGGTGAGGATCTGGAACTGGTAGTCAAGATGCACAGCTATATGATCAATAATGGTGAAGACTATAACGTTCTTTATATTCCAGAGCCTGTCTGCTGGACCGAAGTCCCAGTCAGTTTGAAAATCCTCTCCCGGCAGCGGATCAGATGGCAAAGAGGTGCATTAGAAGTTATCGACCGCCATAAATATATGATCTTTAATCCCAAATATGGCCGCCTGGGTATGCTCAGCATGCCGCTTTCCGTCATTGTCGATATTATTGGTCCGATTGTAGAATTATTGGGATTGTTTCTCTTGCCGCTTTTTGCCGTACTTGGATGGCTGAGTATAAAGTTCTTCTTGGCCTATACTGCGCTGATTTTCAGTTTCGGCTTATTTATCAGCGTTATGGCATTATTGATTGAACAAGACGAAATCGAACGATTTTCCAAGCCTCGTCACCTGATCACACTCTTATTGATCGCCGCCATCGAAAACTTTGGCTACCGCCAGATCAGTTCCTTTTGGCGCATGCGGGGCGTTTTCCAGCATTTTCGCGGTAAAAAAGCAACATGGGGCGCTATGGAGCGTGTCGGGTTCAGGACAACTGAATCCTGAACCCTTCGCCCCATCAGGCAATCGCTTTTGTGAACGGTATCCGGCGCGTTCCTTTCCAGTTGGAAATTGCAAATCGGCGAATATCTGCGCCAATACCGTAAAGAGCCGGTACGAAAAACAATGTGACGAACAGGGCGAAGAATACGCCAAAGGCAAGGCTGATACCAATTGGGATAAGCCACTGCGCCTGTAATGATCGCTCGGTCAATAATGGCATCAATCCGATAAATGTCGTTAGAGATGTCAATAAGATGGGCCTAAATCTGCGAGTTCCAGCTTCGATAAGAGCCTCGGCTCCGTCCATGCCTTTATCTCGAAGCTGGTGTACATAATCAATTAAGACCAGATTGTCATTCACCGCCACGCCGGCCGCTGCAAACATCCCGAGTAGCGACAGGACAGAAATCGCCTGCCCCATAACCAAATGCCCCATGATCATGCCGCAATAACAAAACGGTATCGCCGCAAACAGGATCAAGATCGGCTCTGCATAAGACTTAAACGAAACCGCTATCAGAAAATATGCCACGCCCAGCGCAATCAAGAGGAGCGTAAACAGCTCGGCTCTAAATTCTGCCTCACCTTGCGCCCGGCCAATATTACCACGCTTGACCTTTGGATGCGCTTTTTCAAATTCCGGAAAGAAGTTTTCGTTTAAGTCTTTACGGATTTCTTCGATACGCTCAGATGTCACTTCCGCACTGATCACGATTGCTCGCTGGCGCTCACGTCTTAGGATACGGTTTGTTCCCTTTTCAAAGCGCAGCTCGGCTACGCTGGCCAATGGTAATTCACGGCCATCTGTTGTCCGCACGCGGATTGAATTAAGAAAATCAAGACTTTCCCGATCAGCCCGTGGATAGCGTACATAAACCCGAACATCTTCACCATCGCGAGGGAGGCGCTGAACCTCTTCACCAAAAAATCCCTGACGAACCTGACGAGCAACCTCGGCATGGGTTATGCCTAATGACTCAGCCCCGGGCTTTAAGTCAAACTGAACTTCCTCAGCCGCGCTCTCCATATCGTTGACCACGTTATAGACACCATCATAGCTACGGAGTTTGTCCATCAGGTCATCGGCACCGGCGTTCAGATCCTCAAAGGATTTAGCATTTAAAACATACTGGATTGGCGGGCCGTCATTACCGTCTCTGTAGTCGACTGAAATAGTCTCAGCGTCAGGAACTTCTCCAATTAATTCTCGCAAACGCTCTGCTGTTTCCTTGGCGCTCAAAGTGCGTGTTTCCGGCGGCACCAACTTAACCAATGCCAGAACATTATTGTCACGCGAACGGGTATACCAGTTTTCAATAAGCTCACCGCCCTTAGATTCGATCTCTTCTTCGAGCTGCTTTTCAGCGACTTGAATTTGCTTCAAGACCTCTTCAGATCGGCTATAGGGCGTACCTTCAGGCAGCTCTACCGAGATAGAGATTTGATCAGATTCAGGTTCCGGGAAAAAGGTAGACTTCACAAAGCCATTGGCCACAAGCCCGACACACATAATCATGATCCCCACGAAAACTGAGGCCGTCAGATATCGACGTTTCAGGCCAAAGGTGATCATGGGTCGATAGACGTTTTCGGACACCCAAATCAGGCTATCAGAGATTTTTCCTTGTAGGCGCATGATCCGGCTTTTCGGATTGGCTGGTTTAAGATGCGCCAAATGCGCTGGCAGTATCAAAAGAGATTCCAGAAGAGAAAACGTCAATGCCAGAATTACAACAAGAGAAATAGCCCGTGTGAACTCACTCGTGCCTCCAGATAAATACATCCAGGGCGCAAAGAATATCATCGTCGTCAGGACGGCAAAGACAACTGGCTTTAACACCATATTAGTCCCATTGACGGCTGCTTCGAGGCCTCTCTCGCCCTCTTCCGTTCTAAAGTGAATGGCTTCGCCGACGATAATCGCGTCATCAACAATAACGCCGATCACCAACAAGAAAGCAAAGGTCGAAATAAAGTTAAACGAAACATCAAACATGGGTAGCAAAGCGAGCCCGCCAGCAAATGCGGCGCCAATACCCACAGTTACCCAAAACGCGATGATTGGCCTTAAAAATAACATGAGAGTGGCGCAGACTAATAAAAGCCCCAGAAAGAAATTACTGGCAATTGAATTGATACGGCCTGTGTAAATCTCGGCGCCGTCATCCCAGAAGGTAATAGACATGCCGGCTGGCAGGCTCTCTCTGATCCCGTCAACATAGTTGTTGACGTTTTCAGACATTTTAACAATATCCATTTGCGGACCGCTCATGACCTGAACGAGAATTGTTCGATCCCCATTGACCGTCGCCAACAGATTGACCTGCTCAAACCCGTCAATGACCTCAGCTATATCTTTGACCCGAATAGCCGCCCCGCTGGCATCCTGCCGAACGATAATATCTTCAAATTCTTCCTTTGTATCAGCCTGTTTGCGCATGCGCAGCTGCATATTGCCTGTGTCCGTGCGAACCTGTCCTGATGATGTGTTGATCGAAGTTCCGCGAACTGCACGCGCCACTTCAGCAAAGGTCAATCCATATTGACGCATGGCTTCTTCGGAGACTTCAATAGAGACTTCTTCGCCACGAACGCCAAACAGTTCAACGGCCGGCACATAGCCTAATAAAGCAATTTCGCGCCGTGTCTTCTCTGCAAACCGTTTAAGATCACGTTCAGAGACGCTCTCGTCACCCGAGACGGCCAAGCGGATCATTTCATCCCGATTTCTAAAAGGGTTGATCTGCGGCCTCTCAGCGGCTGGCGGCATTGTATTAATGGCGTCCATTTGGCGTTTGATATCCTGCATGAACCGGGCTTCATCCACGCCTTTTTTGGCAATCACCGTAACAGCACCCCCGCCTTCACCGGCAAAAGACCACATGCGCTGCACGCCCTGTATTTCGGAGAAGGCTTCCTCCATGCGTACAACGATCTGCTCTTCAACGTCCTGAGGCGACGCGCCAGGCCAGGCCACTTGCACATTTGCCCCCGGAAACTCCACATAAGGATCTAATTCCCGCTCGATCTGCAAATAGCTGACCAGGCCGCCGATCAGGAAAATAAACATCAGCAAATTTGCAGCGACTGGGTTACTGGCCCACCATTTGACAATTGCTTTCATTGCGCTCTCCTACCCGTCAGTTTCCGGTTGATCGAGACTGGTTACGACGTCGATTTTCATACCCTCAGCAGCGCCGCGAATTGGCGATGTCACCACACTTTCTCCTGCAGATAGACCTGCCATAATTATAGCCCGGTCACGATCAGATGCCCGCACCGTCACGGGACGGATCTGCAATGTCTCATCAGAGGCCGCGATATAAACCTGATCTTTTCCGCGCAGAGCTGATCTTGGAATAATCACAGCATTTTCTACGGCTTCGCCGCTGATTTTCGCGGTCACAAACAGTCCTGGCGCCAGAGGCACGCCGTCCTTAGCCGCCTTGCCAAACGGATCCCGTACTTCAGCATAGGCATAAAGCACGCGGGTTTCCGGATCAAAACGGCTATCGGTTCGGATGATCTCGCCATCCCAGCGAGCCTCCACCCCGCCTACATTGGCGCTTAACGTCACCGGTACGCCTTGTCTGGCCGCGGCTTGATAACCGAGACCCAGGCCAATCCGCCCTAAATCCGTATTGGTCAGTGGCAGGCGCACATCCATGATGTTGGTCGCGTAAATTTCGCCCAGCTTCTGGCCCGTGGTGACATAACCGCCTTGATTAACAAACCGCTCGGTTACCCGCCCTGAAAACGGGGCATAGAGATGAGTCCGCGCTAGCTGTAACTCAGCCTCGGCCAGTTGCGCCTTTGCAGCGGCCAGCCGGGCCGAAGCCTCGGCCATTTGCGGTTCACGCAAAGTCAGGGCCGACGGTGCTTCGCCGTTTCCGAGTTCCTGCCAATCCCGCCGCGCGATCTCGCTTTCCGACTGTTCACGGGTCAGGCTCGTTTGTGCTTGCGCCACATTGGCCTTGGCCTGAACCACACGCAGTTCATATTCTACGGCTTCAATCCTGCCCAATAAGTCACCTTTGTTAAAGGCTCCGCCTTCTATGAATTTAGGCGACATATAAGTCAGCTTACCGGAAACCTGCGGGACCAGATTTATCTGTGTGCGCGGCTGCACCTCACCCTGCGCTGTCACACTTAAGGTGACATTTTCGCTCTGTGACAGCGAGGTCAGCACAGGAAGGGCCTTGACCTCATCTTCTTTCTCTTCGGGCTCCGGTTTCATTTGGCCCATAAGAATGACAGCAAATATGGCCCCGCCCAGTACAAGCAGCGGTAACATAAAGACCAAAAAACGCCTTAGCCACAGCTTCGGCCCTGAAACAATTGCTATATTTTCACTATATTGGGTCATGCACGACTCCCTCTTTTGAGAGAGTCATATCTCATATATTATCGTTTTTCAATAATATTTTATTGTTTATTATTATTTTGTGTACGTTTTTCGATACACCTCAATCAAAACTTAACAATGCGGAAAATGATGACCGATCTAAAAAACGCTCTAAATTTCCACGGATAGTGGCTTAGGCCGTCATACTCATGACCATTGCCCGCAGCCAGTCTTCTCAAACTCGGGATAAAATTTTACCTGAAAATATAAACCTGCAGAAGCGTCAAAGCGATCAGGCAGCCCGCGACCCAAAGGTCGGATGTCTGTATATTTCGGTCTCTATTTGGCGCCCAGAGTAAGTTTGATTGAGCCTTGGGCGCGGATGTCAGAATGCTCCCGCAAATCAAAGCGACAAGACACAAGAGACTAATCGGCAGCGGTACATGCAAATAATGAACTTCGATTATTTCTGCCCGCTGCAAAATCGCAATAATCAATGCCGTTACCCCCCCGACTGAGAGCGCCGTGACAGCACCCGCCGTATTAGCTCTAGGCCAGAACAGACCCCCAAGATAAACTACGACAAACGGCGCAACCGCATAGGACAGCAATCCCTGTACATATTCAAACAGAGTCCCGAACTGCCCGATCATAGGCGCCCAAATGGCGCTGATAATAATAATTATGACTGTTATCAGACGTCCCGACCACACCAGACGACGCGGCGTAACATTTGGATATTTACGGCGCACGAAATCCATGGTGATAATTGTAGAAGCTGCGTGAAGCGTTGAATCCGTGTTCGACATCAAAGCCGCTACAAACCCGGCCAGAACTATACCCAGAACGCCAGAAGGTAGGAGCTCTAGCAAGAGCGCTGGATATATGCGGTCTGCTTCTGCCAGATCCGGAATAATCTGAACGGCAGCGACACCCGGAATGATAATAACAAACAAGACCAAGAGTTTTAGATATCCGGCCATTAACAACCCTTTGCGGGCTTCCGGAACTGACTTGGCACTAAGCACCCACTGTACCATGTTTTGATTCGTCAGCCAGAAATACGCACATAGTACAGGTATCCCCGTCAACAACCCGGTCCAAGGTACCGCCCTGTCATCCAGCCCCCTAATCAATGACAGGCTTTCAGGAGCGGCGTTTGAAGCCATATTAGACCAACCACCAACGGCCTTCATTGTATAGAAGAAAATCAAAAAAGCACCCGCGATCAATATCAAGGACTGAAACATATCCGTGCGCGATATGGCCTTAAGACCACCAATTACTGAGTAAATTCCAGCCAGTACCATGATCAAAAATATAATGCCATTCATAGAAAGTGAAGGGATGATCTGAGACAGTAATAACCCGCCGGCATAGAGAGATCCTGCCATATCAATGAAGACAATAAGAAAGATAATAAACACGGAATAGGCCGTTTTGATGCGCGCATCATATCTTTGCGTCAAATAGTCTGCGATCGTGTAAACTTGGCTGTTACGGACTACTTTGGCCAGCACAAAAGCAAAAAATACCATAGCCAGAATTCCGACCCATTCGTAATTATAAATGGCGATACCAGTCAGATAAGCCGCGCCGGTCAAACCGATAATGGCAGAAGCCGAAAAGTTTGTAGCAAATAATGAAAACCCAATTTGCCACCATCTTAATTGGCGTCCTGCAAGAAAAAATTCTTCGGTGGACTCAGCCTTACTGTTCCCGCCCAGGCCAATAAGGATCAAAGCCGTGATCAACCCAATGACAATGATCGTATCAAGAATTGTCATGCTAGGATTGGGTTAGTCCATCTCGGTTATACCGCAATAGCGGCGGACATAATCCTGGTGAAGTGGTAACTTTGAAACCGTCTTGGATAATAGATTTTTGATCTTGTCCAAAAAGTAACTCAGCTCTTTATCGCTCATTTTATCTGCTAGGGTGTGAAAACTATTTGGCGTAATCCCCTGTCCCATCATGCACTGCACCCAACTATTTTCGGCAAACAACTCTTCGTTTTTTCGAAAAACACGAGCTGTATTGGAAAATAAATCAATCTTTTGCTGAACAGCATCCGGAATATCCATATTGGCGCAATATCGCCAAAATTCGCTATCCCTACGTTCAGTAACGCAATAATGCATAATCAAAAAGTCGCGAATTTTATCCATATCTTCAAAAGTTTGATCGTTAAATTCTTTGACGTCCGCCGACTCGATACGATTATTGGGCATCAGCCGCAAAAATCGCATTATCGAACGCTGGATCAGGTGAATAGACGTGGATTCCAACGGTTCCATAAATCCACTCGCGAGCCCCAATACAATGCAGTTCTTTTCCCATTGCCTTCGGCGAGCCCCGGTTTGGAAATGGATAAATTTGGGATCCGTAATCGTTTCACCTTCTATGTTATCCAGAAAACGCTGAAGAGCACTATCCTTGTCTAGATGTCGGGAACAATAAACCTGGCCATTACCAGTACGGTGTTGAAGCGGGATTCTCCATTGCCAACCGGCATCATGGGCAATCGCCCGTGTATAAGGCGGCGGCTCAATAACAGATCGAGTCTGTACGGCAATCGCCGTATCACACGGTAAAAAATGCGTCCAATCATCATAACCAACATGAAGGGCACGCCCCATTAATATTGACCGGAATCCAGTGCAATCAATGAAAAAATCACCTTCTATGATTTCACCTGTTTGCAGCTTTAAGGCTTGGATATATCCATTTTCAGGATCCAGTTGCACAGTTTCGATCAGGCCTTCCCTGCGGCTTGCGCCGTTTTCTTCCGCTATTTTTCGCAGAAATTTAGCGTAGGCTGAAGAATCGAGATGATAGGCGTAGTTCAGTCCACTTTTTGGAAGCTGGGCAAACTTGTTTTGAAAAGCAGCGACAACTTCCAGACAGTAATCATCATATGAAGAGGCAAGTCCTCGTTTTTGACCAGCTAACCAAAAATGCTGAAACCCTGCAGTCCAGTGATCTTTCCCAGTGTGACCAAAGGAATGAAAGTAAGACTCCCCTACATCTTTCCAGTTTTCAAAGTTAATACCCAATTTGAAAGTTGCCCGAGTTTCCCTCATAAAATCGGCTTCATTAATGCCTAAAATGTCATTAAACTGAACAAGTGGCGGGATGGTGGCTTCACCCACACCGATAGTCCCAATCATATCAGATTCAATCAGTGTTAAGTCAATTTCTTCCCCCATCGTCTTGGCAAGCATGGCGGCCGCCATCCATCCGGCAGTTCCGCCACCTGCGATTACATAACGTTTTATGGTTCGGTTATTTTTATTCATTGTTCAACATCTTGATTAGAAATGATCGAATTTTCCCGGCATTTTGTTGCGTCATAGGCCCCAGCACCCCGCGGCCATGCTCAGCTATATGAGCTGTCACTGCACTAGAAGCGTCAAACACATAATAATCAAACTGATCTCGCCAGTTTTGCTTTTCATGATCTGGTAAATCTCGGATAGCCATAATAGCATGGTTTAAGGCATTTTGCGGCGCGCCCATAAATTGCGGCGTTTCACGCCACCAATAATTCATAAGCACATTAAACGGGCTCAATCCTTCTACATGATGCCACCACAACGACGGAATATAAATAGCATCACCAGGTTCAAGCACAGCCGTAAACCCAGCCTTTAAAGCTTGTTCAAAGCGAGGGTATTTCTCATAGTCCGGATCATGAAAATCCACCATGCTAATCGCACGGCCAGCAGGCGTATTATCAATGGGTCCGATATATAGATTCCGGAACTGCTCTGGTGGGAAAACGGTGAACCGTCTTTGTCCCACAGCTACACAGGCAAGATTATCTGGAAAATCATTATGAGCCGCGATACGGGTTTTTGTGCCAATCCAGATACTCTCTATAGGTCGCTTTTCTTCCAAGCCTATCGGATTGTCTTCTCTTAGCCCCTTAAAATATGTTTTAGTGCTAATCGCACTTAAATAAACAATTGGAGGATTATGTTCCTGTTCAACATTACCAATACGTTCGAATATTAGGGGTAAACGCGCCCGCCCCTGCTGTACATTCATTGACATATCATCACGATAAAACAAACGTCCATCAAATTCGTTGGAGCCCATCGAGACTTCAAAAGGACGATCAACGGCCCGTTCAAGCAAATATTCTCGAGCAGCTTTGGCAGATTTCAATCCCGCTTTTACCAATGGCCAATCTTTGACAAACCCCCGAACTACAAAAGGTTTGTTTTTCAACATGTCTTCGCGCAGCTCCGCGACAGACGTTTTTTGAACTTCTTGCAGAGGCGGTAACGCAGGGAATATATCAGCAGGCTGGCTAACCATGCAGGTGCAGTGTTTCGCGTCGCGCTATTAAGTCAGATAAATTCGATAAGGATGCCAACAGCATATATGTAGGAAACAAATATCCCTTTGTCTGTAAACTTTCGAGCGCTTTTCCGTCGAGAGCATGAAACTTTTCTTCATTAATAGTGTGAAACCCGACAAGACGGTTTTTAGTACCGTCTTTTGTCGTGACATCGATCGTCAAAGGTTCAAGCAACTCAAGTTTTTGCAGTGTTTCAATATAAGCTGACGCGTTCTGAAAACCTTGATCCAGATAAGCGAGTTTCGTGGAAATATTTTCCAGGAAAGTCGTCGCCATGCCTGTTTCTTCAAACAAACGATCTCCTTCGCCCTTTCCAATTCTCGGGCTATCCAAATCAATAACGACTTTACGGTCTTCATTTTTCGACTGAGGTCTCCCGATCATAAATGGCTGAATATCCATGGCCAATGGGATATAGCGGGCATCCCATTTCCCATTCTTCAGGAATAAATTTTCCCCGTTCTCAAATCCAAATAATGCCAAGCACAATATTTCGCCATCATCTTTCAGTTGAAACAAAATTGGATAATGCGCTTGTAGAGCGCGGAACTCTTCAGGAAACGTTACACAGCACATGAGAGCATCCCCCATATCCTCAGAGCGTTCAGGTAAAATCCTCAGATCACTATGATCTCTTGGATTGACGGCAACATGATTAGGCATTCAAATTTTCCATTTTTATAAGACTTAATTACTAGCTTCTTTTCCAAGGCCTGCCAATAAGACTCTATTGGTTGGTAAGCCCGCAGCAAGACTTCTCTGTTTCCTTACAACATTTTGCATTTTCTGTTTCAAAACCTCTAAATCAACAGATTCTTGCGGCGGGTAAGCAAGTGGCTTGCTCCCCATTCCATATAAAACATATTGATAACTGGCAGCGGGAAATACCTCGCTGGCCTGTTCAAAATCATATTGAGATGGAGATCTGTACTCCCATATTGTCAAGTTATCTTGCAACTGATCTGGAATGGTCTCTGGATCACGATTATCTCGCCAAAAAGGTTCATTACGGCGGCTCAGTACATAATGTAATTTTAAAAATTCGATTATTCGAGCCCATCTATAAGTGAAAAGCGCATTAAACTTTTTGGCTTCGATGTCCATAGCAGCCCTGTTCATGGGAAGGTTCATTACTAGCATTTCAGCAGATAGCTCAACTAAAACAATGGCAGAGGCTTCCAAAGGTTCAAGAAAGCCAGCAGACAAGCCGATAGCAAGACAATTTCTGTGCCAGAAATGACTGCGATGTCCCGGAGTAAACTTCAGCATACGGACATCAACATCTTCATCCCGGATATAACTCCGAAGAATATGCTCTGCCTGATTATCTTTCATATATTTGGACGCGTAAACGCAACCAACACCTCGGCGGGTTTGCAGACCTATATCCCATATCCAACCAGCTTCATGTGCGGTAGAAATAGTCTCTGAAGCAATCGGATCATTTTCATTAACTGGAACCTGAGTAACAACGGCCCTGTCATTAAACAAGACATGGCTCTGATCTATAAACTCTACGCCGTAATGCTGACCCAAGAGCAATGAGGACGTTCCCGTGCAATCAATGAATAAATCACCGGAGACATTACCGTTTTCACGAGTCGTCACAGACGAAATATCCTGATCTTTGTCACCATTTATCTGGATGACATGATCCTCAATATAAGTAACGCCCAGATTCTTAGTGACATGACAGCGCAACAGATTCACCATTTTCACAGCATCAAGATGATAAGCATAGTTCAAAGCCCCAGCGTAATCCGGCATGCTGCGTTGTCGTGGCGCCAAGTGTTTCAATGCGGGTGCGCACTGAACACAGACAGCTTCCGCAAAAGATTTTTTCGGGGCAAATTTCTGCCACGCATGAATAAGATCGCTCCCATTTGGAGATATCGGAAGCTCAAATGGATGATGATAAGAATCTTTCTCATCCCCCGAAATCCAACCATCAAACCGAGAGCCTTGTTTAAACGAAGCATCACAAGCCACAAGAAAATCGGATTCTTTTAATCCTATACGCGATAAAGTCTTTCGAATAGTCGGCCAAGTGCCCTCTCCAACACCAATTGTCGGTATCTCAGGAGATTCAATGAGTGTAATGTTCAACCCATTTGCACCTCGTTTTTTGTGGTGTGCTGAAATAAGCCCGGCCGTCAACCAACCTGCCGTTCCGCCCCCCACGATCACGATATTATTAATACGCTTTCCCATGATCGTTATCTAATGCATTTCTATTGAATTACAAAGCTTATGGCGTCTCGCCATCCATACAGGCGCGTCCTGTAGACCCGTCAAATTCACACTGATAAACACGCACCCAATCCACCAAGACTTCATCAGGAAAACTGCCCACCTGAAATCCTCCGGCATTATTACCTTCGGACAAATTACCACCGACTGCCAGATTGAACATAAGGTAAAAAGCTTGATCAAATGGCGCATTCGGGTTCTGCGTTTTTTCAACGCTCGAACTATACCAGTCTTCAGCATTAAGAGTGTAGAGTTTCACACCATCGACAAACCAGTTGAAACGGCCTTCTCCCCACTCCACACCAAAAACATGATATTGGTCAACAGCTTCTGCGCCTCCCGATAAGGTCCACTTATCAGTCTCAAATCTATTATCCGGCCATTCGCCTCCAAAATGAAGAGCGCCTGATGATCGGTTTTCACCAACATCGCCCTCACAATCATTACAGCTGGCGCCTAAATTAACCGCCTCCATAATATCAATTTCACCGGACGCTGCCCAGCCTCCATATACGTTATCTGCTGGGAGCATCCAAAATGCCGGCCATGTCCCTTGCCCTTTTGGTAGTTTCATACGAGCAGAGAAGCGGCCATATTTCCAATCGGCAAGCTCCCTAGTCCTGACCTTACCGGACGTATATTGCTGCGTAATCTGGTCTCCCCGCCCGTCTGGCCAACCCTGCGGGAACTCAGGACCTGTGAAAACTTCCGGGTAGGCTTTGAGGCGTAAAACACCATTGACAACCTCCACATTTTCTTCGCGGTCTGTATAGCATTGACGCTCATTATTACCGCCGCCCCAGCAACTTTCTTCAACTTCCCACTTGGTACGATCCAGATTCGATCCATCAAATTCGTCGAACCAGCTAAGAACCCAATTCTTACCCGCAGGGTGATAATCCTCACCGATAGGCGGCGTGTCAGGTACAGGCAGAGGGTCACCCCCTGAACTACCACCACCCGTATTTCCTCCTGATCCTCCAGACGATGAGGGAGGTGGCGTAACTGTTGAACTACTTCCCCCTCCACAAGCCCCCAGACATAAGGCGGAGCCAATGAAAGTTGATAAAAATAGCTTGATATTCATTATCCTGCCTTTGAGTTTAAGAATGAAAAAGCCACCTCCAAAGGGCAGAGGTGGCTTAATCATCACAATCGCTTAAGCGGTTGATTAGAATTTATAGCGCGCACCAACGGCGTATCGACCCTTTTGAGGATTCATGAAGAATGTGTTGTTCTTATGACGACGATGTCCGCGGCGGTCAGTTCCCGTAATATCTATACCTTCTGCGAAAATGGTGAGACCATCCCGCACTTCGTAACTAATATTGGCGTCAACTTGCTCATAGTCTTCGATGTAAAACGGATTACGACCACTTCCAGAAAGGAATTTCTCGCGCCAGTTCCAAGCAACACGAGCCTGTAACCCATTTTTATCATAGAATCCAACAAGGTTCGCACTATCACTAACCCCGGGCAAAGCAATTTGCAGTACTCGGAAGGATTGAGTGTTGTCATAAGTTAAATCTGTTGTCGCATGCGTGTAGTTAGCAATAACGCCAAAGCCACTATCACCAAACGTATGCTGAAGCGCGACTTCTAGCCCCTCGAACCCATCTGTTCGATCACTAACGACTGGAGTTGTAATTTCAAATGGTAAAGCTGGGTCACTGGGCGAACCAATAATAGCGCGTGAAGGAGTTCCTGCATTTACAACCAGATTTGGATAATTAGCTTCATACCAGTCCAAAATTTGAGCTGCCGTTGCAGCAGAGCCTAAAGCGGCACGCATTTCAGAATGAACAGGGCCTTGTCCCGGGTGAGTTAAACCATAATAACTCTCGGTAAATACATCCTGGCCAATAAAGCCTTCAATATCCTTTTTAAAGTACCCAACTGACACATAGCTACTATCCCCATAATACCATTCGGCCGACACATCAAAATTCTTTGATGTAAATGGCTTAAGGCTTGGGTCACCGGAATTACCTGTACCAGAAACAGCGCGGAATAATGGATCAAGATTTAGGCCTGGCGCTAAATCATTGTAACGCTGACGCGCCATTGTTTTACTGTATGAAGCCCGTAGCTTCATATTGTCCGTGACATCCACATCAAAGTCCACAGAAGGTAGGAAGAAACCATAACTGCCATCAAAGTCTGTGATTTCTGTAGTACCATCAAACGTCAAGAAAAATTCATTATTACCGGTCCAACTTGTTCCGCTCGGTACTTGCACCTCAGCCGGAGCAACAACATCGGTGTGCTCATAGCGAGCACCAACCGTAAGGTTACTTGGCGCACCGAATAGATTAAATGAATTATTAAACTGCATGTAAGCACTGAATGTTTCTTCGGTGATTTGACGAGTATCTGTTCGATTAGCCAAACATGTTCCCGGATTATCTGATGTAGATCCATTCCATGGCGCTGAACAAATACCATACAGGCTTTCGGCTAGGTCAGCCAACTCAACAAAATCAAATCGGTATAGACCCTGCAACATATTTGGATCATCTGCACCAGAAACACCCTCAAACTTATCTGGCAGTGTTACCCATTCAAATATATCATCCGGAATATCGCCTGGCTCTCTGTTTTCGCCGCCCCAACTATCTGTTTGAATAAAACCAGATTCGGATCGAACTGAATTCTCAAGCCACCCAACTCCGAAATCGACACTATCAATAATATCCCTGTCAACTTCATAGCTACCATTAAACTGCAGCTGCTGAACCGCAGACTTCATATAATTATTCGTAAATGTACTACCGGATTGCTCACGCAATGCAGCATCCAAATCCCCGACGTCTGGACTATTACTCACATAAGAGATAATCGGCAGATCGTTTTCGAAATTAATGGTTTGCTCTGCAACCGAAAACACCGTTGTACCCAAAGACATGGAAGTGCCATAGTCATTAGTTGGCTTAGATTCCGCAGTAGAATCGTGAAAATCAAGCTCTAAGTTAAGACGATCACTGGCCTGCCAATTTAGATTCAGCCCCAATGAAATGTTTTCATTCTTAGACGCGGCAAGAGATCCACTATACGACAAATCTGAATTTCCGAGAAATTCTGTGTAGTAACGCGGACCAGCAACAGGACCATCTGTCCAGGCACTAATGGTTGCGCCGTGATTGAACCAAACACCCGCCGAACTTGTGTTCGTTTCAACCTCATTTGAGGCATAAACACCGTCAGCTGTCAGGCGTAAATCATCGGTAATATCATATTGAAGTGTAAGTTGACCGTTTATCCGCTCACGCTTGAAATCTGTTAATGCATAGTCACCATTTTGCGGAACCTCATATACATCAGTATCACCTGGGCGGTTCTCACCCTGACCGGGCAACCAATTCCACTCATTTGCAGATGGTAAACGACCCCACTCACCATCAAAATCGGAACTTCCAAGATAACCATCACGCCAACCAATATTGGATTGCGTTACACCGCCTTCCCGCTTCTGATAACTAGCGGAAACAGCAACACCTAAACGGTCATTATCAAATGTATTGCTATACAGACCAGAAATTTCTGGTGTGAC
>JAHDGM010000010.1:0-14047 GCA_020627655.1 Hellea sp. | reverse complement strand
CGCCTTCTTTTCTGTTATAGACAATGCGACACCTATTGTGTCATTTGCAAATGTATTTGTGTAAAGAAATTTCAGGTGTTATATCCGCGTCCTCAATTTGGCCCGTATCATAAACACCTTTAATGCCTACCGTTGCAATCTTGCCCGGCGCCTCAAGCGGTTTTGTGGTCTTAATGTTAATTGTCGCGCCTGCGCCACCACTGGCCACATTAACTTTAGAAGTCTTATAAAGCTCAACAGCGGCAATGCCTTCCGAAGCCAAATTACCAAAATCAAAAGAGCGCGACCCCAAATCACCACTTGATGATGTAGGAACATAACGACCATTAAATGTGACAAGGTTAAAATCAGCTCCCCACCCCCGGACGGTAACAGTTGCACCTTCACCGTTATTTCGGTCAATTGCCACACCCGGGATACGCTGTAACGATTCCGCTAAGTTTGTATCCGGGAACTTACCAATGTCTTCCGCCGTAATCGCATCAACAACGCCCTTGGCACTACGCTTAAGATCCATCGACTGCTTTAATGACTGGCGGATACCTGTGACAACGATTTCATCACTATCCTCTGCGTCCTGCGCATAGGCGGTGTTACACACTCCCATGAGTGCAAGAACTGAAGTTCCAACCATGAATTTCCGGATTGTACGATTGCGGTCATATGCCATTTAAGTTCTCCCTGAACGATCCCCGCACGCCTTTTGGCGGCTTTTGTCTCCTGCAACATGCAAAATTGTCCACCGTTGTCAACATAAAGTCATAAAAAGGACAAAAATAATGACCTGCGTGACAAAAATAACACACAAGTTATGCCTGACGGTTAAGAAATAAAGGCTTAAACCTTGGGCGCAGGCCCAGTTGAGGCTCGAATCAATATCTCATGATCCAGAATAAGAGTTTCAGAAACCGATCCGCCGCGGCTTTTCATCATACGCATGGACTCGACAGCAGCCTTGGCAATCTCTTCAAAGGGCTGCGCAACGGTCGTAAGTTCAGGCCAGATCGTCTGCGCAATAGGCGTATCATCGAAACCGGCAACGGACAAATCCTCAGGCACGCGCAATCCCAGGCGGTTAGCCGTCATAACCACAGCAGCCGCCATTTCATCATTAGCGGCAAATATAGCGGTTGGCCTTTCCTTAAGGCTTAAGAGCTGCTCGGCACACTCTAATGCATTTCGGAACCTAAAACGGCCTGATACAATATAATCACTGCGAACCTCTAATCCAGCGCGCTGCAATGCCTCTTCATAACCTTGCCGCCGTAACAAGGTCGCAACATGATCAGGATGCCCCCCGATATGAGCAATTCGTTTATGTCCTAAGTCTATGAAATGATTGACCATTCCTCGCGCGGCACGGCGATCATCCATCGCTATGGAACTCGCTCCAGGAACTGGACGAGATGGAGAAATCAAAACAAAATTGACCTGCCGTCTGGACAACAATTCATGAAGATCTGTCGAATCGCACATAGGCGGCACCAGAATCATATTTGTCACCTTGGTCCGATCCAGAAACGCCTCAACCTGACCTTGCCACTCTATATTTTTCTCATCAAAAAGCTCAACCGCCAAATAACGCCGAGCATCAGAGCAAGCCTTTAAAACAGCGTGATTGAGCCGTGCCTGATAACCACTGGATGGGTCACCATAAAGCATCCCAATACTGAGCGAATCCCCTAAACGCATCTGCCGGGCAATAGAGCTTGGCGCATAGGAAAGCTCCTCCATTGCGCGCTCAACCTTTTCACGGGTTTTTGGACTTATATGTTGGTAATTATTCATGACACGAGAGACAGTTTTCACTGAAACTCCGGCCAATTTGGCCACTTCTGTAATCGTTGTCATGACATGCTCAATTTCATTTTCAGTTAAAATATGCCCGATTCCATCGACAAAATTCAAGGCATAATATTTCAATACCGGACAATTAAACATTGACATTGTCCATTTCAAGACAATAATTGGACAAAAATTGTCCTACCTGGGGAGGCCGGAATCACACTCCGGCTCTTATAGAATATGAAAAGAACTGTATCGGCTCTCGCAATTGCAGCTATTTTGGCGCTGACTTCCTGCACAAAATCACCATCTGAAGACGTTATCATCACTGAACGGGCCATTGAAATACTCTCTCAAATGACTGTGGAAGAAAAAATTGGTCAGGTCATTCAGGCAGATATTTCAGCTGTCAGCCCAGCAGACCTTAAAACCTATAACTTAGGATCAGTTTTAAATGGCGGCAATTCAGCTCCGGGCGGCGGCGTTGTTGCTGAGCCCGAAGAATGGGTGGCTCTTGCAGACAGTTTTTGGTTATCCTCAACCGATACGACAGATGGCGGATTGGGTATCCCCGCAATTTGGGGTACTGACGCCGTGCACGGGCACAACAACCTGCAAAACGCAACTATGTTTCCCCATAATTCTGGTCTTGGCGCCATGCGTAATCCAGAACTGATGGAAAAAATCGGCGAAGTCACGGCACGCGAAATACGCGCTACCGGCATTGATTGGACTTTCGCGCCGACGCTGGCGGTCGCCCGGGATGACAAATGGGGCCGCGCCTATGAAAGCTACTCTGAAAGACCGGAAATTGTCGCAGATTATGCCGCCGCCATGGTTGAGGGGCTTCAAGGCGTCATAGGCGCTAAAGACTTCCTCAAAGGTGAGAATGTTGTCGCCACGGCCAAGCACTTTATCGCTGATGGCGGTACTCAGCTTGGTATCGATAAGGGCGACACCATTGGTTCAATTGACGAAATTGTTAAGCTTCACGGGGCGGGTTATGGCCCAGCCTTTGATAAGGGCGTCCAAGTTGTCATGGCGTCTTTTTCCTCCATTAACGGCGATAAAATGCACGGCCATGAATATCTCCTCAATGATGTTCTGCGGGGACAAATGGGTTTTGACGGCTTTGTGGTCGGCGACTGGAATGGTCATGCCGAAGTACCGGGCTGCACGGCCACAGATTGCCCGGAATCGCTGCATGCTGGCGTTGATATGTATATGGCCCCAGACAGCTGGAAAGGTCTTTATAACTCACTGCTTGCACAGGCAAACTCTGGTGAGCTGGATTTGGAACGCCTGGATGAGGCTGTCACGCGCATATTAGAAGTGAAAATTCGCACCGGCCTCTTCGAAGCCGGGTTACCGTCGAAGCGCGCCAGTACAAATCTTGAAGCCTTAGGCGCGCCTGAACACGCAGCCATTGCGCGTCAGGCCGTTCGCGAATCTCTTGTTCTTTTAAAGAATGAAAACAACACATTACCACTTAAACCCGGCGGCAACATCCTCGTTACAGGTAGCGGTGGCGATTCCATGCAGCAACAAACCGGCGGCTGGACCTTAAACTGGCAAGGTACAGGCAATGCCAATGACGCTTTTGAAACTGGTGAGACTATTTTCTCAGGCATCAAACAGGCGATATCTACACAAGGCGGTACAGCAACCTATTCAGCGGATGGTAGTTTTTCGGAAAAACCTGATGCCGCTATCGTCGTCTTCGGGGAACAGCCTTACGCCGAATATCGCGGAGACCGCTCTGATCTTGTTTTTGAATTTTCTGATGGTGAAAACCTGAAAACCATTCAATCCCTCAAGGCTCAAGGCATTCCAGTTGTTTCTGTATTTCTGACGGGCCGGCCGCTTTGGGTAAACCCGCTGCTCAATGCTTCGGACGCATTTGTCGTCGCCTGGCTACCAGGAACTGAAGGCGGCGGTGTCGCTGACGTTATTATTGGTGACTCCAATGGAAAAGCGCGCCACGACTTCAAAGGACGTCTATCCTTCACATGGCCTTCTGACGGGACTGGAACACCAATAAATGACGCAACAGACAAAGGCGTACTCTACCCATATGGATACGGCCTGAACTACGGAGATAGCGGCAGCTTTAAAACCTTATCCGAAGACCCAGGCGTTTCTGATATCGGAACTGCATTCGTCGGCAATGTTGTGATGCGCGGCGACGCCGCCCAACCATTTGGACTTTACCTTGGCGACTCGTCCAATTTAAACACACCTGTAACTTCACTAACAGCTGAGAGCCTCGGCGGCGGCATCAGCATTCGCGGTACGGACTATAAAGCTCAGGAAGATTCTAGAATACTAAACTGGTCTGGCAATGGCAAAGCCAGCGCCAGTATTCGTACGCGGCGATCTGTTGATCTTTCGCAATTGGGGCCTCTGGATGACCTATCACTTAACATTAACTGGCGCGTTGACCAGATGCCGAGCGGGCCGATGACAATTTCTATGGGATGCGGGGACGGATGTGGTGCCAATTTGGATATTTCTAAATTGGTTGCCGACCTTCCCGCCGGAAAATGGACAAATTCATCCATTCCGTTAAGCTGTTTCGCTGGTGCTGGCCTCAAAACAGATCATGTTAATACGGTCTTGCAATTAACAACCGCACAAACCGCAAGCCTTGCCATACATTCGGCTTCAATTAGCGAAAACAATACACAAAGCGCCTGCCCAATTGAGGCAAATTAAGGGGAAAACTATGTTTCTGGAAAATTTGGATCTTGGTGTTGTCGCCATTTATGCCGTTCTACTGTTTGCTATCGCACTATATGTTTCGCGTGAACCCAAAGGCACAAAAAAGAACACGGAAGACTATTTCCTAGCCGGCAAATCTCTCCCTTGGTGGGCCATTGGCGCATCATTAATAGCAGCCAACATATCCGCCGAACAAATTACTGGGATGTCCGGTGACGGTTTCGTTATGGGACTGGCCATTGCGGCTTATGAATGGCAGGCGGCCATTGTGCTTTTAATCGTCGCCAAATTTTTCCTTCCCATTTTTCTCGAACGTAAAATCTACACCATGCCGCAATTTCTGGAAACCAGATATGGCAGCGGTGTTAAATCCTTGATGTCGGTTTATTGGATATTTCTTTATGTGGCTGTCAATCTAACCGCCCTGCTCTGGTTAGGTGCTGTTACTGTCGAGCGCCTAACGGGTCTTGACGAAATGTGGGGCATGATCGCTCTGGGTTCTTTTGCGCTCATTTATTCTCTATATGGCGGTCTGAAAGCCGTCGCCTTAACGGACATTATTCAGGTCGTGATTTTGATCTTGGGCGGCACCGCAATTACCTGGATCGCTTTAAATCTTGTTGGTGGCAATAATGGCGCTATGGCTGGATGGAGCCGGATGGCTGAAGAAGTGCCCGGCCATTTCAAAATGATCCTCTCAAGCGACAATCCATCCTATGATAAACTTCCAGGGATCTGGACACTGCTTGGCGGGCTATGGGTTCTTCACTTCTCATATTGGGGATTTAATCAATATATCATCCAGCGCGCCCTTGGCGCTGAGAATATTCAAGAAGCTCAAAAAGGTCTAGCTTTTGCCGCGTTTCTAAAACTTCTCATTCCCTTCATCGTGGTTATCCCAGGCATTGCTGCCTTTATGCTGGCCAAAGATGGATTGCTGGACGCCTCAGCTATCAATCCTGAGCTTGGAGGGAAATCCGACAAGACCTATGGTGAGCTGATGAAACAGGTACCAGCAGGATTACGTGGTCTGGTTTTCGCAGCACTTATCGCGGCTATTGTTTCGTCTCTAGCGTCTATGATGAATTCCATTGCGACAATCTTCACCATGGATATTTACCGCGACTACATGGCGAAGGACCGCTCTGAAACTCATTACGTGAAAGTCGGACGCATAACAGCGTTTGTCGCGATGGCGATCGCATTGATCATGGCCAAGCCATTTTTCGAAAGCATGGAAAGCGCCTTTCAAACCATCCAAGAATATACAGGCTTTGTCGCCCCTGGTATCTGTGCCGTGTTTATTCTAGGCTTCTTCTGGAAACGCACCAATAAAGAAGGCGCCTTTGCCCTATTGATTTCTTCGGTCGCGCTCAGCATCGTTCTAAAAGCTCTTATGCCCGATCAGCCTTTCGTGATCCGTATTTGGGCCATCTTCTTGATCTGCATGCTGATCGGCATCGTCGTGTCCCTACTCACACCTAAGCCTGGCGACGCGCAGCCTGTGGACCTGAACGGCATTCAGTTTGGCACAAGCAGCGGCTTTAAACTCGCAGCCGCCGTAATTACAGCGACACTCATCGGGATATATGTAATATTCTGGTAGGCTACTTGCCTAACTGCCCGCGTAACTACTACTGTCAGCTATATCTCGAAGCTGACAGTAGCGCATTTGAATGAAATTTTACTTGTATGTGTCTATTTCACTATTATTGAAGTGGGATGGTGGTGTAGCCAGTCGTCCTCGAACAAATCTCACACCTCATTCACTGGAAACAGGGAATTAAAGGGTATTACAGGGAAAATTCGTATATTGAGGCCAGTTTTCCGATATCAAGCCCCATAACCCCCATGAAACCATCGAGTTTCTTGTAAAATTCCCAAAAAACTTTAGCTGGGAAAACGAATCTATTAGCATTGAATACAACTCTTTACTGGTATTTCACTAATTCATCGAGGTCTAGAATTATTCTTCACTTAACAACAATTATTGCATTCGAATGCAATAATTGTTAGCCATGCAAATAATGCACCCACCAAATGTTATATTTATCCCCGGATTTATGTGCGACGGACTGCTCTTCTCCCCTCAAATTGAGGCAATGCGGGACAAGATATGGCGCGGTGTCGCGTGTACCAATAATTATGAAACAATCACAAATATTGCCGCGCAAATCCTGGAAACCGCGCTTGAGCGGTTTACTTTAGCCGGTCTATCTATGGGCGGAATTATTGCCTTAGAGGTTTTTAATACAAGCACCGGAGCGTGTCACCCATTTGGCGCTTTTAAATACGACACCATTTCCGGATCGGTCACAAGTACAAAGGCAAAGACATATCCAACGAGTCAATCAAGGACAGATGCGCTCTGTCATTTCGGAAGACTTAAAACCAAGATATCTTGAAGACTGATTAAGGGGAAGATCATGGCATCATTTGGAACGCTAAACTGGGCAATCGTTATCGCCTATCTTATCGGTAATTTATTGCTCGGTTGGTATATGAGCCGACGGATTAAAACCTCCGAAGATTATTATCTGGGCGATCGATCGGCCCCTTGGTGGGCAATCGGGATATCCGTGATCGCTACCTATGTCAGCGCACTTTCTTTTCTGGGCGGCCCCGCCTGGGCTTATGGCGACGGTATGGCAGCACTGGCCATACACATAAATTACCCATTAGTGATATTTGCCGTCGTCGTTTTCTTCCTGCCTTTTTTCTACAATAGCGGCGTCGCATCAATCTATGATTATCTTGAACGCCGTTTTGGCGTAACTTCTCGGCGAGTTATGGCCGCACTATTCCTTGTCACGCAAGCCATCACCACTGCTTCTATATTGACTGCCACCGCCATCGTCGGAACATTTGTAACCGGTCTGCCGGTCACCACCGTTATCATGATCATGACAGTCATTGTGGTTCTCTACACATTAATGGGCGGTATGAACGCCGTAATCTGGACTGATGTACTTCAGGGTATAATTTTATTCTTTGGCGCGGGTTTGATCTTATATCACTTACTCGGCGCAACATCACCCATGTCTGGCGCTCTTGAAAGCCTTGCAGAGAACAACAAGCTAAATCCGCTTAACTTTGATCTTGATTTTTCTATGGCGCCAACCGTATGGGCAGGCGTTGTAGCCATGACGCTGTTTCACATAACTGTTTATGGTGCCAATCAGATGATGGTTCAACGAGCACTGGCCGCAAAAAACATTGGTGATGCCAAAAAATCATATCTGCTGATGGGTTACGCGGCGTTTTTTATATATTTCCTGTTCTTCTTTATTGGCGCGCTTTTATATGTACATTTCAAGGGGCAACCCTTTGAACAGCCCAATGAAATCATTCTTCATTTTGCCAATAAGCTGGCCTTGCCGGGACTGATGGGCATTCTTGCCGCCGCCATATTATCGGCTTCTATGTCAAGCATGTCCTCAGCTCTAAATTCCTTAGCAACCATATCAGTTACGGGCTTTTACAAACCTTTGATCAAGCCAGACGGAGACGAGAAACATTATCTCGGCGCGTCACGCGTTTTTACCCTGATCTGGGCACTACTCATCATTCCGGCCGCCCTGTTATTCGTCAATTCCAAAGGCTCAATACTGGAAACCCTTACTGCAGTGGCGTCGTATTTTGTCGGGGCCAAGCTTGCCATGTTCGGCATGGGATTCTTTTCGAAACACACAACAGAACGCGGTCTTCTCGTCGGTGTGGCCGCAGGTTTCATCGCGCTTTACATTATTAAGGCTGGACTGCCTTTTTCAGATTGGCAACCGCCCAAAATAGCTTGGCCTTGGTTTGTGGTCATTGGCGGAGGCGTCAATATCATAGTCTCTTATATTGCCAGCTTGATTTTAGATGGCCGCCAGAGCGAATGGCACCCCCAAACTGTTGTTGGACAGCGTGCTAAATTTAAGACCGAGAACCTGGCCGAAAAAGATGGAAACTGGTATCGCGTACCCGGAAAAGTGGAAGCTATAACTTGGGGCTTACCAGTCTTTTTCCTCTTTATTATGGGCTTTTTATATTGGTTCTCAACATTGGCATAAACTTGTTGTAACGATCCTGAATTTCAATATTGCATTCGAATGCAAAAATGATACAAGGCAAAACGAAATCAGTATCATGAGCCTTGGAGTTATACATGGCCCGTTATCTTAAACCCGGAATCGATGTCGAAACCAAACTTAAAACCGACAGTAAAGTTCGGGAAATAGTTGAAGGCATCCTCGCCGAAGTTGAACAGCATGGTAATGCGACCGTCCGCAAATATTCCGAGAAGTTTGATAACTGGTCCCCAGAGAGCTTTCGCTTATCCCGCGCCGAAATAGATGCCTGTTATGATGAGGTCACGCAGCAAGAGCAGGACGATATTCGGTTTGCTCAGGCCCAGGTGCGCGGCTTTGCCCAAATTCAGCGCCAGAGTATGCAAGACGTTGAGGTCGAGACCTTACCGGGTGTCATCCTTGGCCACAAGCATGTACCGGTGAACGCAGCTGGCTGTTATATCCCTGGGGGCAAATATCCTCTTATAGCCTCAGCTCATATGTCAGTGATCACAGCTAAAGTAGCCGGCGTAAAACGCGTGATCGCTTGCGCCCCGCCTTTTAACGGCAAGCCCCACCCCGCTATTGTTGTGGCTATGGATATGGCTGGCGCCGATGAAATTTATTGCGCTGGCGGCGTACAGGCTGTGGGCATGATGGCCATCGGAACAGAAACCTGTAAGCCCGTGGATATTTTGGTCGGCCCCGGTAATGCGTTCGTCGCCGAAGCCAAGCGTCAGCTTTTTGGCCGGGTTGGTATCGATCTTTTTGCAGGCCCGACGGAAACCATGATTATTGCCGATGACACGGTTGACGGTGAAATCTGCGCGGCGGATTTGCTCGGTCAGGCAGAGCACGGCATCAACTCCCCCGCCGTTCTAATTACGAACTCTGAAAAGCTTGCCAATGAGACGATTGCCGAAGTGGAACGACAGCGCCACATCTTGCCGACCGGAGACGTGGCCGGTCAGGCGTGGGATGATTATGGACAGGTCATTCTGTGCGACTCTTACGAGGAAATGGTCGAGATGGCAGACTTTGTTGCCTCGGAACATGTGCAGGTCATGACCAAAGACCCGAATTACTTCCTTGAAAACATGACCAATTACGGGGCCCTGTTTTTGGGCCATGAAACTAATGTGGCTTACGGCGACAAGGTCATCGGTACGAACCATACGCTGCCTACGAATAAAGCCGCGCGCTATACGGGCGGTCTATGGGTCGGGAAGTTTTTGAAAACCTGTACCTATCAGCGCACAACCGAAGAAGGCTCTGTCATGATCGGTGAATATTGCTCCAGACTTTGCGCGATGGAAGGCTTCGCCGCCCATAAAGAGCAAGCTGATATTCGGCTGCGTCGTTTCTCTGGTCAGAACATTCAAGGCCTCGACAGCCTCCCGACGCCGCGCAAAGCCTAAGGACATTCATGTCTGATTTTCAGCACCACAAAAAAGTCGTCCGCGATTTTACCCGTGCATTTGATGGCTCCTCGATAAGCGCACGTCTCGACGTGCTCAAAGCTCATACCGCACCAGATTATTTTTGGCGCGGTATGCACCCCTTTTATGAAATCCGCGGTGCTGAAACCGTTATGGACACCTTTTGGACCCCGCTCCTATCCAGCTTGAAACATCTGCAGCGCCGCGAAGATATCTTTTTCACGGGCCAAAACATCTATGCCGACGAGGACCAGGTTTGGACCTGCTCCATGGGCCATTTTATGGGCCTTCTTGACGAAGACTGGCTTGGCATTCCGGCCACCCGAAAAATGGCATTTCTGCCCTATGCGGAATTTCACCGCGTTGATGATGATGGAAAAATTGCCGAAACGGCTCTCTATATCGACATCATTCGGATCATGCAGCAAGCGGGCATTGACCCCTTCCCCCACCAAACAGCGACCGCCATTATTCAGCCTGGGCCGCAAACCCATGACGGTATTTTATTGGAGAGAAAAGATCCAACCGAAGCGGCGGCGACTTTGGGCCTGGTTGAACGCATGGTACAGGATCTTAATGAGCTGAATGTGACTGGCAATGACCGCTGCCCGCCGAAGTTTTTGGCCCGCACCTGGAAAGAGGATATGATCTGGTACGGACCAGCCGGTATCGGCGCCGCCTACACCATTCCGCGTTATCAGGAACAACATCAATATCCCTTCAGAGAACAGTTAACCGATAAAGTTTTTAATGGCCATGTTACGCGCATTGCCGAAGGCAATTATGTGGGGTGGTTTGGCTGGCCCAACCTGAATAATCGCAATCTGGGCGGATTTTTGGGCCTGCCTGAAAGCGACATTCATGCAGAAATGCGCGTCGTTGATATTTATCGTCGGGATGACGACAAACTGGCGGAAAACTGGGTTTTCATCGATATTTTATACTACCTTATGCAGCACGGCATTGATTTGCTAAAAAATCCAAATGCGATAAAAGACCTGCATGGAAGACCAGACTAAATCACGATCCCGCGCGACAAGTTATGATGTCGCGAGATTAGCCGGCGTATCGCAATCGGCCGTGTCGCGATGTTTCAAACCCGGTGCAAGCGTTTCAAAAAAGATGCGTGAAAAGGTCATGGCCGCCGCAACTGAACTGAATTATCAGCCCAATGCCATTGCGCGCGGTCTGATTACGCGGCGTTCTAATCTTGTGGCAGTGCTAGTATCCTCCCAGATGAACTTCTATTATCCAGAAGTCCTTTTCCAACTGACAGATCGGTTTTCGCAGCAAGGCCTGCGGGTTCTCTTGTTTACGATCAATGAAGAAGCCGATGTTGAAGACGCCATTAATCAGGTCTGGCAATATCAAGCGGATGGCGTGATCTCTGCCTCTTATTTGTCCATCGAACAACACACACTTTTACAGGATCGGCACATTCCAGTGGTGATGTTTAACCGTTATTTTGCGGATCTGCCAACAAACTCTATCTGGTGTGATACTGAAGGCGCAACCGATGTGATGATCCGACATCTTCGGGACTTTGGGCACAAAAAATTCGGCCTGATCGAAGGCCCGGATTATTCCATGGTCAATCGTGAACGCATGCGCCTAGTTCGACAAGCCATCAAAATGCAAGGCGGGAACATAGTAGCCGAAGCGCGCGGGAATTACCGTTATGAAAGCGCCGCAGCCGCCACCCAAACACTTATGGAAAGCTCTGTCCGACCAAGTGCAATTATTGCTGCGAATGACATGATGGCAATGGGCGCTCTGGACGAGCTCAAAAATGTTATGGGGCGTTCCGTCCCCGGTGACGTGTCAGTGGTCGGCTTTGACGGTATTGGCGCGGCGCGCTTTGCCTCCTATGAGCTCACGACTATTCGGCAGCCCATTGGCCGTATGGCCGAGGCCGCCGTTAACATGATGCTCACCCGTATTGAGAAACCCGAAACTTCGATGGAGAAACGTGTTCTGACGGGCTCCTTCATTCAAGGCACATCCACAGGCCCAGCCACCACATAAGATTTGCATTCGAATGCAAATTTGCTATTCTTGCGCAAAGCAAAGCGAGAATAGACCATGAAAACCAGCACGGACAGAATTCTGACAACCCATGTGGGCAGCCTCCCCCGTTCCAAGGCCGTCACCGATTGTGTGTTTGCCCATGAACGGGGTGAGCCCATGGCTGAGGCGCCTAAGGTCATCAAGGATGCCGTCAAAGATGCGGTTGATCGACAGGCGGCTTCTCGGGTGGATATTGTCTCCGACGGGGAGATGAGCAAAATTTCCTATGCCACCTATATCAAAGACCGGATTACCGGTTTTGATGGCGACAGTCCGCGCTCAGCCCCGCGCGACCTTGAAGACTTCCCGAAATTTCTGAAACGTCAAGCCAGCGGCGGTGGAACGCCAACCTATCGTCGTCCCTGTTGCGTTGGTCCTATCAAAGTTAAATCCATGCAGCCGCTCCAAGAAGACTTGGACAATTTTTCAGAGGCGCTAAAAGGCGCTTCCGTGGAAGAGGGATTTATGAACGCGGCATCCCCTGGCGTGATCGCCCTCTTCCAGCCTAATCATCACTATAAAACCCAAGAAGAATATCTCTACGCTCTGGCCGATGCCATGGCCCCTGAATATGAAGCCATTGTTGAGGCGGGATATATTCTACAGCTCGATAGTCCTGACCTGGGCCTGGGCAAACATATGATGTTCAAAGACGAGCCAGAAAACTACGAAAAACTGGCCATGCAACATGTTGAGGCCCTCAACCACGCGCTCCGTAATGTTGATGGCTCCCGCGTGCGCATGCATATCTGCTGGGGTAATTATGAGGGCCCGCACCATTATGACGCCGCCATGAGCGAAGTCATGCCCGTTGCCTTCAAAGCCAAACCTCAAGGACTTTTGTTCGAAAATGCCAATCCCCGCCACAATCACGAATGGGTGGAAGTGGCCGCCATGGAAATTCCAGACGATAAAATCCTCATTCCCGGCGTCATAGACAGCACAACCAATTTCATCGAACACCCGGAACTCGTCGCCCAGCGCATCGAACGCTTCGCCGGCATTGTCGGTAAAGAGCGCGTCATCGCCGGCACAGATTGCGGCTTCTCGACTTTTGCAGGCTTTGGTGCAGTCGATGAAGATATTGTCTATGCGAAATTAGCGAGTCTGGCCGAAGGTGCGGAAATTGCGAGTGGGCGGTTGTGGAATTAGCGGTTCAGCCAAGCCTCTAATACGTTATTCGTTGCCTTTGGCTTTTCTAAAACGGGCAAATGCCCGGCTCCGTCGATAATATGAAGTGTCGACCCCTTTATCAGACAATACATGTCTTCATGACGCGTGACGGGGCAAAGCGCATCCTCCCGGCCGCAAAGAATGAGCGTGGGAATTTTAATGCTCTTGAGTGTGTCCGTTTGATCTCGCCGGGTTTTAAGCGCGCGGGATTGGCGGATGAAAACATCCGGTCCAAGCATCTGCGCCATTTCCATACACATATCCAAAATCCGGGCTTTATGGGGGCCATCGGCCAGATAGCTTGGCTTCATTTCATCGCGCATTATATCATAGAGCCCGCCGGCTCGCGCCTTTTCGATCTGGACATCCCGTTCGTCGCGGCGCGCTTCTGTGTCGGGTAAATGGTTGGTGTCGATCAAAGCCAGTCGCGTTACCCGCTCGGGCGCCAATCTCATGATTTCCATGGCGGCGATCCCGCCCATAGACAATCCCGCCAAGGCAAAGCTGGGCGGCGCATTGTGGAGGATATCATTTGCCATATCCGTAAAATTATCGCGCCCTGTCAAAGGCGCGACCATGACGGCGCGGCCGCCTGAAAATCTGGCCATTTGCTGTGCGAATAAACGCCCGTCACACATCATTCCAGGCAGGAGAATAAGCGGCTCATTCACAAAAGCCTGCCTATGACATTCCGTCGGGCAGATTGATCGGGCCTATATTGCGGGCTTTGTTAAATTCCCGCATACGACCAAGCACATCCACACCGATCTGCGCGTAGAGATCAAGCAGATCGACCAGTACCCAGTTTTC
>JAHDGM010000009.1 GCA_020627655.1 Hellea sp. | reverse complement strand
CGGCATAATGGTATGCAAGCCAAGGGCCAATCAACCCTTGCCCCCAAATAAACCCGGATGGTAGCCGGCATGGTAATCTAAGAACCAATGCTGCAGGGTCAAATTTGAACAGGGAATGGGACAAGGCTAGCATCCAGTCCTCGCCTGAAGTTTATCACGCCATTGCGGCGATGAATGAAGCGCGACCTGTTTTGTGCCTTGACGTACACGGCGATGAAGCTCTGCCATATAATTTTATTGCTGGCGCTGAAGGCATCCCGGGTTACACAGATAAACAGGCGAAGGATTTGAAAGATTTTCTATCCGCTTATAAGATCGCGTCCCCGGATTTTCAGACAGACAAAGGCTATGCTCTAAGCAAACCGGGCAAGGCAAATCTGTCTATGTGCACCAATTGGACAGCTCACGAATATCAATGCTTGGCTATGACTTTGGAAATGCCATTTAAAGATAATGCCAATTTGCCGGATCCTGAATTTGGGTGGTCACCGGATCGTTCAGCCCGCTTGGGCGGCGCTGTTTTAGATGCGATGTTAGCGGTGATTGATCAACTGTAAGGGCCCTATGGGCCACCTTACGGGGTATCGAGAGGCAGCCCCCGTCTGCACGTTGCGCCCTAACAATGCAGACGGCTCCCGCAGGGAGGCTTAAGCTATAGGAGTGTTCTTTCTTATTAGCGTGTGATTTAGATCACGGCTGTTATAGATTTTCCGCAAGAATCGAATAGGATGAGATGTATGCAGGAATATCTTGATCTTTTAGAACATGTTATGGAAACGGGCGTCGACCGTATGGACCGTACGGGAACAGGTACGCGGGGTGTTTTTGGCTATCAGATGCGCTTTGATCTGGCCAAAGGTTTTCCGATGGTCACGACCAAAAAGCTGCATCTTAAATCTATAATTCATGAACTGATCTGGTTTTTGGCTGGCGATACTAATATCCGATATCTCAAGGAAAATAAGGTTCGTATCTGGGATGAATGGGCCGATGAAAACGGCGATCTTGGCCCGGTTTATGGCAAGCAATGGCGAAGATGGGAAACTGCCGATGGCCGGGTGATCGATCAGGTCACGAGCCTCATTGAGGCCATAAAGAAAAATCCTTATTCAAGACGTCATATCATCAGTGCCTGGAACCCGGCGGATGTGGACGAAATGGCTCTGCCGCCTTGCCACTGTCTGTTTCAGTTCCATGTCGCGAACGGTAAATTATCTTGCCAGCTTTATCAGCGCAGTGCCGATATATTTCTTGGCGTGCCGTTTAATATCGCCTCCTATGCGCTTTTGACACATATGGTTGCACAGGTTTGTGATCTGGAAGTCGGGGATTTCGTCCATACTTTCGGCGATGCTCACATTTATTCAAACCATTTTGAGCAGGTCAGGGAGCAGCTACGGCGATCTCCAAAGCCGCTTCCGACCTTATGGTTGAACCCTGATATTAAATCGGTTTTTGATTTCACTTCGGCGGATATCAAGGTTAAAGGCTATGAAGCCCATCCGCACATTGCTGGAAAAGTAGCCGTATAGCTATTTACGCAGTTGCGCCACTTCGCTATAGCGGCCCAAATCATTTATACAGAGCATATCATGCACGATATTAAATCCATTCGGGAAAACCCGGAACAATATGACAAGCTGTGGGCTAAACGGGGCCTTGAGCCCTTGTCCGAAAAAATCATCAATCAGGACAAGCTGATCCGTAAAGCCATGAGTGTTGTGCAAGAAGCTGAAGCTGCGCGCAATAAAGCGTCTAAGCAGATCGGCGCGGCGATGGCTAAAGGCGATAAAGAGGAAGCTGAACGTCTCAAGGCGGAAGTCTCTGGCGCGAAAAACGTTATTGCCGCCATGGGCGCGCAGCTTGACGGCGAAAAAGCAGCGCTGAATGATTTGCTTGCCGGATTGCCAAATTTACCTTTTGCCGATGTCCCCGAAGGTGAAGATGAAGACGCCAATGTTGAGCTTCACAGTTGGGGCACGCCGCGTGAGTTCAATTATGCGCCCAAAGCCCATGATGATTTGGGCGAAGCGCTTGGCATGATGGACTTTGAAACCGCCGCTAAAATGAGCGGAGCGCGATTTGTCATTCTATCTGGTCTCTTGTCTCGTCTGGATCGGGCTTTAGCAGCGTTCATGCTCGACCTGCAGACAGGTGAGCATGGCTATACGGAAACAACGCCGCCATTGCTGGTTTGGGATAAAGCTCTATACGGCACGGGTCAGCTTCCAAAATTTGCTGAGGATTTATACAGAACTGAAGTCGGGCATTACTTGATCCCTACGGCTGAAGTTTCTCTGACGAATATTGTGCGGGAAAGCATCATTGACGCTGACTATTTACCAAGACGCTATACGGCGCATACGCCATGTTTCCGCTCAGAGGCCGGCGCAGCTGGTAAAGACACTAAAGGCATGATCCGCCAGCATCAGTTCAACAAGGTTGAGTTGGTTTCTATTGTGAAACCAGAAGAGTCCGAGGCTGAACATAAGCGTATGCTGGGCTGTGCTGAAGAAGTCTTAAAACGGCTGGAGCTGCCTTATCGTGTGGTCGAGCTATGTACCGGAGATCTAGGTTTTGGCGCACGCCGTACGTTTGATATTGAAGTTTGGCTGCCGAGTCAGAATAAATACCGCGAAATTTCCTCTTGTTCTAATTGCGGAGATTTTCAGGCCCGCCGCATGAATGCCCGTTACAAGCATGCCGAAAAAGATAACCGCTTTGTGCATACGCTAAACGGGTCTGGTCTTGCTGTTGGACGGACATTGGTGGCTGTTTTGGAAAACTATCAAAACGAGGACGGCTCTATTACGGTGCCGAAAGTGCTGGTGCCATATATGGGCGGCATTGAGGAAATCCGTTGAGGATATTAATCACCAATGATGATGGCGCTCGTGCTGAGGGTCTTCAGGTGCTTCGCCGTATTGCGGCACATTTATCAGATGATGTGTGGGTAGTGGCCCCTGATACGGAAATGTCAGCGGCATCGCGCGGCGTTACATTGCATGATCCGATCAGGGTAAAAAAACTCGAAGACAAAGTTTATGCAGTAACCGGCACCCCGACAGATAGCGTTATTCTGGCGCTCAAAGACGTCATGGCTAATCATCCACCTGATTTGGTGTTGTCCGGTGTTAATCGCGGGCAAAATTTGGCCGAAGACGTCACATTTTCTGGCACCATTGCCGGTGCGCTGCAAGGTATGCAGATGGGTATTCCATCAATTGCCTTGTCACTTGCCCGTGGGTTTCAGGGAGCTACGAGCTTGCCTTGGGAAACTGCTGAGGCCCATGGCCCCGGTCTGATCAAACGGTTAGTCAAAGAGGGCTGGCCGCATAACGTTATTCTATCGATCAATTTCCCGGATGCGGCGCCCGATGATGTGAAGGGGGTTCAAATTACCCGTCAAGGGCACCGTGATTTTCAAATGAGCGGTGTGGAGAAGCGAAATCACCCCCGAGGCGGTGCGTATTTTTGGCTGACTTATGGCGGACGAAAGTCAAACCCGCCCATAGGAACAGATTTGCGGGCTATTTATGATGGCTATATCTCGGTAACGCCGCTGCATACGGACCTCACTCATTTTGATACTATGTCTGATCTTCAGGACGCATTTGCAGACTAATGTTTGATCCTGGGCTGATGGATATGATTATGCGTCTTAGGGGACGCGGCGTGTCTGATAACGCGGTCCTCAGAGCTTTTGAACTTATTCCTCGTAAATACTTCGTTGCAGATAAGCATTATGAACATGCCTATGATGAACAGCGTTTACCCATTGATTGCGGACAAACCTTATCTGAACCTTTGACGATTGCGCGTATGACGCAGGCTTTAGGATTAACGCCAGAGCATAAGCTTCTCGAAATTGGAACAGGCAGTGGTTATCACGCTGCTTTACTCGCGCGGATTTGCAAGCGAGTATATTCGGTTGAACGCTACAAAAAATTGATTGTTCAAAGTGATGATGTTTTCCGTAAACTGGACATTCATAACATTGTCGTTCGTCATGGCGATGGTCGCTATGGTTGGCCTGGGCAGGCCCCATTTGACAGGATAATAATGACGGCGGGAGTACGAGCGGTTCCGGATAAGTTGCTCGATCAGCTAGCGCCAGGCGGACGCCTTGTTGCTGTCGTTGATGAAGAGCTGATTGCGTATGATAAAGCGCGGACGAAAATCACTGAAACTGTGTTCTTCCCCATGAGTATTCCCATGATGGAAGCGGGTAAGTCGAAGGCGCTTTAGTCTGATTTACTGGCGAGCCAGTTTTCCAGCCAATGGATATTATAGTCACCGGATTTAAAATCCGGTTCGTCCAATAATTCCTCAAATAGCGGGATAGTTGTATCGACTCCGGTGATAACCATTTCGCCGAGGGCGCGTCGTAAGCGTAGTAGCGCGCCTTCGCGGGTCCGGCCATGAACGATCAATTTGCCAATCAAGCTGTCATAATAAGGCGGGATGGAGTAACCGGAATACAGGCCGCTATCGAGGCGTGTGTTCATGCCGCCCGGAGCGTGGAAATCAACGACTTTGCCCGGTGAGGGAACGAAGGTGCGCGGATTTTCGGCATTAATGCGACATTCGATGGCGTGGCCTTGAAACTTCAGCTCTTTTTGCGTGAATGACAATTTGTCACCATAGGCAATTTTGATCTGTTCCCGTACCAGATCAACGCCCGTAATCTCTTCGGTGACAGGGTGTTCGACCTGCAGGCGGGTATTCATTTCAATGAAGAAAAACTCGCCGTTTTCATAGAGAAATTCAATAGTTCCAGCGCCCCGATAACCGATCTTTTTAATAGCCTTGGCGACGATACCGCCAATTTCATCCCGTTCTTTTGCCGTCAGGCAAGGCGAAGGCGCTTCTTCTAAAACTTTCTGGTTACGGCGCTGAAGCGAACAATCGCGTTCGCCAAGGTGTACGACATTTCCGTGAGTATCGGCGATAACCTGAATTTCAATATGGCGTGGACCTTTGAGATAGCGTTCCAGATAAACGGCGTCATCACCAAAAGCTGCTTTGGCCTCTTGTCGTGCGGCCATGAGCGCTTCGTCTAACTTTTCCGGGGTTTCGGCTAGGCGCATGCCGCGACCACCGCCGCCTGCTGCGGCTTTAACCAATAGAGGAAAGCCGACCTCTTTAGCCACTTTTCGGGCTTCTTCGAGCGTCGAAACACCGCCATCAGAACCCGGTACCACAGGGATACCAGCATCAGCCACGGTCTGTTTGGCGGTGATCTTGTCGCCCATGATGCGAATATGCTCAGCGGTTGGCCCGATAAATGCCATGTCATGCGCTTCAACGATTTCTGCGAATTTAGCGTTTTCTGATAAAAATCCATAGCCCGGATGGACCGCATCGGCATCCGTGATTTCACAGGCTGAAATAATGGCGGGAATGTTGAGATAGCTTTCAGTCGCAGAATTAGGACCGATGCAAACGCTTTCATCGGCAAGACGCACATGCATGGCGTCTTTATCCGCTTCAGAATGTATAGCGACACTGGCTATGCCCATTTCCTTGCAGGCGCGATGCACTCTAAGAGCGATTTCCCCGCGATTGGCTATAAGGATTTTTTTGAACATGGAACGTGTCCGTTATTCGATGACGAAAAGAACTTCGCCGAATTCCACTGGCTGGGCGTCATCCACAAGGATTGAGGTTATTGTACCGGATTTCGGCGCTGTAATGGGATTGAACGTCTTCATGGCTTCAATGAGTAATATTGTGTCGCCTTCTTTCACGTTGCTGCCTTCACTGATAAATGGAGCTGCATCGGGGCTGGGTCGGACATAGGCCGTGCCGACCATGGGAGACTTTACGGCGCCCGGGTGATTGCTTATATCCGCAGGGGCTGCTGAAGCCGCTGGGGTTGGTATTGGGGCGGCAGCTGCTGATACAGATGTTGCGGGGGCAGTGACAGGAGCATGCGGTGCAACTGCATTAATAACCTGGCCGCCATGTTTGGAGACCCGGATTTTTAAATCACCGCGCTTCATTTCTATTTCAGACAGGTCCGTTTCGTTGAGGATGTCAGCGAGTTCCCGGATCAATGCCGTTTCAGAACCTTTTGATTGCGCCGGCTTTTTTTTCTCAGCCATAATACTCTCTCTTGATTTTAGTGTCAGGCTTTTAGCAGATCAATCGCGGCCTGTAAGCCCAATAAATAGCTTTTTACGCCAAAGCCACTTATTGTACCTTGTGAGGCTTCAGAGACAAAGGAGCGTCGCCGAAAACTTTCTCTGGCGGCGGGTTGCGACAGGTGAACCTCGATACAGTGCACATCAACTGCCTTGATTGCATCATAAAGGGCTATGGATGTGTGAGTAAAAGCGGCCGGGTTAATAATGATTGCCGCGCCCTTTTCTCCAGCTTCCTGAATTTTGTCTACAAGTTCACCTTCAATGTTGGATTGGGAGAACTCGATCTTAAAACCGTGGGTCCTGGCAGCTTCTCGGCACATGTCCTCAATATCGGTCAGGGTCTGGCTTCCATAAATTTCAGGCTCTCTTGTCCCCAATAGATTGAGGTTGGGGCCATTGATTATGTAAATCGGTTTTGACATAGACAGGCAAACTACCCATCTAGGGGGCAGAGGCAAGAGTTTAGTTAGGCACTCCATGAACTTGGTTATTAATGGACAAGATTATCACGACATTCCGGTAGGCATTACTGTCGCCGGATTGCTGGATCATCTTGAGTTACCGCGTAAAAAGATAGCTGTTGAACGTAATATGGAAATTGTCCCGAAATCGACATTTGATAGTGCCGTCCTGTCGGACGGCGATCGGCTTGAAATCATACATTTTATCGGAGGCGGATAAGTGCCCAAAAGTGCGGAAAAAAATATTAATAAGCTCGTTGTTGCGGGGCGTGAATTTGAATCACGCCTGATTATCGGTACGGGTAAATATAAGACCTATCAGGAAAATGCGGACGCCCTGGTCGCTTCTGGTGCAGATATGATCACCGTTGCAGTCCGCCGCGTGAACTTATCCAATCCGGCCGAGCCCATGTTGGTCGATTTCATTGATCCGAAAAAATATACATTTCTGCCTAATACGGCAGGTTGTTTCACGGGTGAGGATGCAGTCCGCACCTTACGTCTGGCCCGCGAAGCAGGAGGCTGGGATTTAGTCAAACTTGAAGTCCTTTCAGACCCCAAACATCTCTATCCGGATATGGAAGAAACTATGCGAGCCGCCAAAATGCTGATTGATGATGGTTTTGAAGTTATGGTTTACTGTACGGATGACCCGGTCTTCGCCAAGAAGCTTGAAGACATGGGCTGTGCCGCGATCATGCCGCTGGGGGCTCCGATTGGTTCAGGACTGGGTATTCAAAACCCGCTCAATATTCAGTTCATTGTAGAACAATCCTCTGTGCCTGTCATTGTAGATGCCGGTGTCGGCACTGCATCAGACGCAGCAATGGCTATGGAGCTCGGTTGTGATGGCGTATTGATGAATACGGCTATTGCCGCCGCGCAGGATCCCATCCGGATGGCCGAAGCTATGAAACATGCTGTGATAGCCGGCCGTGAAGCATTCTTGGCTGGCCGCATGGATAAGAAACACTATGCGACACCAAGTTCACCCCTTGCAAAAGAGGGTATGATATCTACCCCTGATAGTCCTTGAATTCAGGCGCGCGTTTTTCAAAAAAAGCTTTTACGCCTTCCATGCAGTCATGGGAGTTGAAATGCTGAATGAGTAGGTCGCTTTCCATCATATGGGCCGCCATCGGGCCGCTATCATAACCGCCACCGCGCAACATGGAAGATCGTAATAGCTGCTTATTATGGGCTGCGCTGGTCGGTGAAACATTGATGGCGATATCTTCGGCAATTTCCAAAGCACGGCTCAGTACATTTTCAGGTTCAGTGATTTCGGAAATCATACCGGCAGCCAGGGCTTCTTGCGGTTTTATAGGATCTCCACGTAGCAGCCACTCCTGTGTCCGGTTCATACCGATGATACGTGGTAAAAAGAAACTGGCTGCGCCGTCAAAGACTATGCCGCGCCGTGCAAAGGGCAGAACAAATTTGGTCTTCCTTGAGACAATTTTCATATCCATGGAAAGCAACATAGTTAGGCCAATCCCGACTGAATGGCCATTAACTGCTGCAATGATGGGAGTGTCACATTCAAAGATGCGTAAATTCAGCATGCCGCCTAGGTCACGAATAATACCGTCTAGATTTTCGCCGCCCGTAACCGATGAAAAGCCACCGGAAAGATCGGCGCCAGCGCAAAAGGCTTTACCAGCACCCGTGACAACAATAACGCGGACATTGCTATCTTTATCGGCTTCATCAATGGCAGCTATTAAAGCGTCGTGCATGGGCACGTTATAGGCATTCATTTGATCAGGACGGTTCAGAGTAAGCAAGCGAACTTGTCCGCGATCCTCTTTTAGTACAACGCTCATATTAGTCCCTCCAAATTTTGTATTGGGACTTAATGCCTGAAGTGGCGCATTCCTGTAAAGACCATAGCGAGGCCCGCCTGATCAGCCGCGTCTATGACGTCTTGATCTTTAATAGAGCCCCCAGGCTGAATAATGGCTGTGGCGCCAGCTGCTGCGGCGGAGAGCATGCCATCGGGGAAAGGGAAAAAGGCGTCTGACGCGCAAGCACATCCAATGGTGCGGAGCTCATCCCACCCAGCAGCCTCTTTGGCATCTTCTGCTTTTCTAGCGGCAGTGCGGGCGCTATCTAGGCGGCTCATTTGACCAGCGCCTATACCGGCAGTAGACCCGTCTTTGACATAGACAATTGCGTTGGATTTGACATGTTTGGCTACTTTCCATGCCATCATCAAATCTGCCATTTCAGTGTCTGTCGGTTTGCGTTTTGTTACCACTTTCAAATCTTTGGCATCAACATGACCATTATCACGGTCCTGCACGAGTATACCGCCAGCTACGTTCCGCTGTGTTAGGCTCGGATCTGTTGGATTGGGTAGATCGCCTGCGATTAGTAAGCGCAGATTTTTTTTCTTGGCAAAGGCGGCTATGGCCTCGTCTGTGGCGGATGGCGCAATGACGACTTCGGTGAAGACTTTTATGATTTCCTTAGCTGTCTCTTCATCAAGAGTCCCGTTTAGCGCTACAATGCCGCCAAAAGCGGAGACCGGGTCGCAGGCGAGAGCAGCTTTATAAGCCGAAATAAAATCATCACCTACGGCAACACCGCATGGATTAGCATGTTTGATAATAGCGACGGCAGGCTTTGCTCCGTCATTGGCATTGCCAAATTCAGCGACTAATTCATAGGCCGCGTCTGTATCATTAATGTTGTTATAGGACAGTTCTTTGCCTTGTTTTTGCGTGGCTGTTGAAACACCTGGACGGTTTGATCCGTCGCCGTAAAAAGCCGCAGCCTGATGGGGGTTTTCGCCGTAGCGGAGTTCCTGTTTAAGGTTGCCGGCTTGTGCTCTATATTCCGGAGTATCGCCGATAATGTTTGCAAAATAATTAGCAATTGCTGCATCATAGGCTGCGCTGCGGGCATAAGACTTTGCTGCTAATTTGCGACGAAGCGTACCTGAGACTTGTCCGTTACTGGCGTCCATTTCGGCAATTACGGCATCTACGTCATCGCTATCAACGCAGACGGCGACATGGGCGTGGTTTTTAGCGCCCGCACGGATCATGGCGGGGCCGCCGATATCTATATTCTCCACACACATTTCGTAAGAGCCGCCATTGGCAACGACTTGTTCAAACGGGTAAAGGTTCACGACCAATAGGTCGATGGACATGACCCCGTGGTTTTTCATGGCATCTACATGTGAAGTTAGATCCCTGTCTCCCAGGAGGCCGCCATGAACCATGGGATGAAGTGTTTTGACACGGCCATCCATCATTTCTGGAAAATTTGTCAACTCGCTCACATCTTTGACAGGGATGCCAGCGTTTTGAATGGCGCGCCGTGTTCCACCGGTAGAAACAAGTTTAACCCCACGCTCATGCAAGGCTTTAGCTTGGTCAATGAGTCTGGACTTATCTGAAACGGAAATCAGGGCGCGCTTAATAGTAGTGAGACGCTCAGGATCGAAAGGAGGGAGATCAGGATTTGGGCTTGGCATGTAATTGTGTGACATTATTTGGGGGTTGAGACTCAGCTGTCAGTGAGCCATTGGGTTTATAATCAGGTAGTAATTTCGCAAGCGCTTTTTTTATGCCTTTTGCGTCTCTAGCTGTGACAAACCCGAGCAAATCGTCGATTTGGGTTTTAATCTTTTGAGGTGTGGTTTTGAAGCCAGTAAAGCGCTGGACACCTTCTACATATGTACTCTCCAGGAATTCTTCATCATGATCCCTGAGTTCCTCAGTTAATTTTTCTCCTGGGCGAAGGCCTGTATAAACAATTTTAATATCCCGGTCGGGGACCAAGCCTCGCAGGCGGATAAGCTGACGCGCCAATTGATTGATTTTAACAGGCTCTCCCATTTCGAGAACATATATAGAGCCCAGTTCCGGGCGTTCTGTTGCATTGAGTGCCGCGGCCTGCAGAACCAGAGCTGCCGCTTCTTCCGTGGTCATGAAGTATCGCGTAACATCCTTATCTGTAACAGTTACAGGGCCGCCTTTGGCAATTTGTTCTTCAAATAATGGGACAACCGATCCCGTTGAGGCTAAAACATTCCCAAAGCGTACAGCGCATGCGGACAGATTTTGATCTTTATGGGTGTGGGCCATGGTCAGCATTTCAGCAATGCGTTTGCTAGCCCCCATAATATTGGTTGGTTTCACGGCTTTGTCTGTTGAAATGAGCGTAAAACTTTCGGCATGGTATTTATGAGCCAGATGCAAAATGTTTTCAGTGCCGCCAATATTAGTTTTCAAAGCTTCGATTGGATTTATTTCGCTGAGCGGAACATGTTTGAGAGCTGCTGCGTGAATAATAATCTGAGGAGCTTCTTGAGCGAAAATTTCATCAAGATGCATATGATCGCAAATATTGGACAAATAGGGAAACCACATTTTCTGAGAGTCCGGTAAAAGTTCGTTAAGCTCCCGGTCAATTTGATAAAGATTATATTCTGAGCTATCCAAGAGGGCGAGGCGCTCAGGTTCCAGTGAAGCTACCTGGCGGGTGATTTCTGATCCGATAGTGCCTCCGGCACCAGTTATCAAAACACGCTTGCCTGTAATAAAACGGCGAACGGGCGTGATATCCAGGGCTTTTAATTCACGTCCAATTAAATCTGAGGCTTCAAAAGGTGAAAGCGTATCTGGACGACTCTGGCTGACTCGCACGAGGGGAGTGCCAATTTCTGAGGCTTCGCGAACCAGGCTATAGGACTGTGTTCGGCCTTGATTAACATCTGTTGCGATCAAAGTCGGAACCGAGCCATAACGGACTTTAAGGTCTTTATAAATGGATGCTAAATCTTCTCTATGGCCAAGCACTGGAATGCCCCTGATTGAACGGCCCCCATGGTCGGCGTCAGTCCCTATTAACCCACGAATGATATAGCTAGGACCACCAGCTTTCCGGCTTACATCCCTTAAGTAATTATGCAGGGAAGTTTCAGTGCCAATCAGAATAGCATTAGGTAGATTTTGATCCTGCCTACGGAAAATCGCTCGAATGTCGCCATTTTGAAATATAAGAATGACCATTCTGCTGACAGTTAAAGTGAAAAAGAAAAATGGGCCGACTATGAAAGGGACGGATCGTGGAAAGTCTTCGCCTCGGTCTATAAAAAGGAACATAATGAGCGGCGCAATAATGACCGCTAAAAGAACGGCCTGAAAGAGCTTCTTTATGTCGTCCAGAGATGTAAATCTCCAAATAGCCTTATGGGCGCCTGTAATCAGCCAGCTGGCCAGGCAGGCTCCAATGAAAACCATAGAGGCATTTTCTGCAACATTGTCAGGTATAGGCCTGTCTTCGAATGCATATCGCCACTGGATCACCATGAACATGCAAAGCCCGCCGACGAGGGCGTCATACAGTGTCAGCCCGATCTTGCTGCTAAGCGGGTTTTTAAGAAGGTTTTTGAGTTTACTAATCACGATCCGGCCTCAAGGCGGCGAATGGACCAGCGCACGCGATTAGATTTTGACTCGCCATCTCCATCAGCAAAGGCAGAACCGGAAATGACGATTTGTTCAGACTTCACAGGGCGTGACCCTTCGGAAAGAAATACGGATTCTTCTATACGCATAGGGCCGCCATCTGTTCGAAACCGCCAGGCAATTTGACCAGGCTGGATTAATAGGGCGCTATGTAAATCTTGGGCCAAGGTCGCTTTCACAGATGGGTGGAGGTGAAACCGTATATCAAAGGGGATTGTATTGCGACTCAAAGGTTCCGAGCCAATTGGCACCAGAAGGCTGTCTTCTCCTCTAATGTCGTTACCTGTTTGCTGAGCGTATAATCGACGCCGGTGCATAAGACCTGTTGTTTCTAAATAACCGCCATGAGACATTTCAATCCAAACGCCCTCGGGTTGCTCTCTGCGCGTTGCGTCAACTTGCTCTACTCCGCGATTAATATGGGATGGAAAAAGTTTGCTCTTTAATCCGGTTTTAACCAGGCTGCCTGCTGTCATATTGCCAAGTGTTAAAGTGGAGTGCGCGGCTGTCAACCGAACATCATCCCGCCAGCTTTGAGGCTGATTGTGATTCCAGCCACAATTCACGATCAATCGTCCCGCTTTCGTGCTCATTTCAAAAGCAAGGGGGGCCAGGTGAGCTTCTTGGTCATAAGGATAGGGCGTGGTTTCACCCGTATCGATCATGATGACAGTGTCTTTCTGATGAATGCGTTGATAACCTGAATGCGGGCAATAAGAGAAAGGACTCGCCGTTGTTTTGCTAAATCGCAATAGCTGGTCGATATATTTTGTGTTGCCGTTACCACTACCATTAAAGTCGGCAAGTCCGCCATCAGGCATTTGGAAAAATGGGACAACGTGACGTAATCTCTCCAGAGCACGGGTAATAGCAGGGGATGGTTCTATACTCCTTTTTTCCAGAGCTTGATCCAAAGTTGTGAGTATTTCAAGAGCGTCTACGCATTGTTGGGGAGACCGACTGACATGCCCGCCATCAGGTAATATTTGCAAGTGAATTTGTTCATCAAGCCAATCAAGGCCGCGATTAAGATAGTCATAGGATTTCTCAGGTCGGTACAATCCGGCCAATGTTATGACTGTCGCCGCTTTGAGGCTAGGCAGGCCTTCGGGAGTGTAATTGAAGTTTGCACGCAAGTGCTTGACTTGACGATAGACATTGTTGCGTCTGGCTTGTCCTGCTGTTTGCGTGCGGTCGGTGCTAAGTGTGGCTGACCAATTGCTGAATATTGCATAGAGCCGGTTTGCTAATATGTCATTGTCCCAGCTATAAGCATTCCATTTCCCGTAAATATTTATCCATTGGTCCGTCAGATTGCGGGCTTTAATCGCAGCCTCTTTTTCGCCGCGGGCCGATAGGTCCCAGAGCCAATCAAAGCTATGCAGCCAAAATGCAAAACGTTCGGATGGAGCAGGGAGTGGCCACGGGTCTCCTTGTCGGCCTACGTCTAACTGCTGGGCTGAGAATATAAAATGCCCGTTTAGAACATCCTGACCTTGATCGGCATTTCCTCGAAAATTGCGAAGCGGGATGTTTTCTAATGGGTGTACGGCTCCAGTACTGAGACGGAGATTGCGTAGGGGAGCTGTCAGTTCGCTCCCGATGCGATGCATGACGCGGCTGGATAGCGCACCAAGAACTTTTCCAAGCGGGAAACGCCGCATTTTCAGATTAACTCAGCTTACGCCACCTGTGAGGCAGGTATGCCTCTCAGGGCGCTTATGTTTTGTTGATAAGTTCCGGCGCCCTTAAATACAGCGCTTCCAGCAACCAGAGCCGAGGCACCAGCTAGGATACAGTCACGTGCCGTTATAGGATTCACGCCGCCATCAACTTCAAGAATGATGTCATTGCCAGAATTGTCAATTTTCCGGCGTAAGGTTTCAATTTTCCGAAGTTGAGATGTAATAAAGCTCTGCCCGCCAAACCCTGGATTGACACTCATAACCAGAATAAGATCAATATCATCAATGACATAATCAATCACGTCAGCATGAGTGGCTGGATTTAAAGCAATGCCTGCCTTACAGCCCAGATTCCTGAGGGATTGTAAGGTGCGGTGCAGATGAGGCCCTGCATCTGGGTGAACTGTAATAAGGTCGGAACCTGCATTAGCGAAAGCTTCGATCAATGGGTCCGCAGGTGATATCATTAGATGAACATCAAAAGGCTTTTTGCTGTGAGGTTTTAAGGCTTTTACGACAGCAGGCCCAATGGTCAGGTTGGGCACGTAATGGCCGTCCATAACGTCAATATGGATCATATCTGCGCCAGCTTGATCAATGGCAGCGACTTCCGCGCCCAGACAAGCAAAATCGGCCGATAAGATTGATGGCGATATAAGTACGTTTTCTGTCATCGCGCTTCATTATCAGCCCCTATAGCGCGGCGCAAGTCGTATCCCCTATTCAGAGAGTGCTATGATAATGATGGTGTTTAGATTTTTTCACCCATTAACACTGCTGTATCGAGCATACGATTTGAAAAGCCCCATTCATTATCATACCATGATAAGACCCGCACCATTTGGCCTTCCATCACAACGGTTTGATCAAGTGAAACGCTGGAGGAATGCGGGTCATGATTAAGATCAATTGACACGACCTTATCGTCAATGACTTGCAGGATACCCTTCATTGAACCTTGGGCGGCGAGTTTGAAGGCGTTGTTTATGGCCTCAACACTGGTTTTGTTTCTCACATTTACGGTCAAGTCTATAACTGAAACATTAGGCGTTGGGACACGAATGGCTTTTCCATCAAGTTTGCCTTCGAGCTTGGGAAGAACTTGTGAGATAGCTGCCGCTGCGCCAGTTGATGTTGGAACCATTGACATTGCTGCAGCGCGGCCGCGATTATAATCTTTGTGGACGCGGTCCAAAGTCGGTTGATCGCCTGTATAGGCGTGAACCGTGGTCATGAATCCTGTTTCAATTTCGAAATTTTCATCCAAAATTTTTGCAATCGGAGCGAGGGCATTGGTTGTACATGAACCATTAGAAACAATAATGTCCTCTGAGCTAAGGTCATCGTTATTTACGCCATATACAATTGTTTTATCTGCCGGTTTGCCTGGCGCGGAAATGAGAACACGTTTTGCGCCAGCATAAATATGGCCTATGGCTTTGTCACGGCTGTTGAAAATGCCAGTGCATTCCATAACGATATCAATATTGTGAGTTTTCCATTTGAGGTCTTGTAAGTCCCGAATAGCTGATACGGCAATTGGGCCTGTACCAATGTCAATCGTTTTGTCGTCATGTTCAATTTGACCCGGAAAGCGTCCATGAACAGAGTCATATTTCAACAGGTGAACCAGGTTGTCTGTAGGCGCCAAATCATTGATGGCAACGATAGTTATATCCTCACGGCCGCTTTCATATAGGGCGCGCAAAACATTGCGTCCTATTCGGCCAAACCCGTTTATAGCTATCCTGAGTGCCATATGAACCTCACGCATTAAAATTGACAGCGCTGTCATATAAGGTTTTGCTGACAATTTCAATCCTAAAAAAGCGGCTTGAATTCAAAGGGTGGGCAGTTCATATGGGTATTCAAAACACAATCTTTCGGAGCATAATGGTGAGTTCCAAATCCCAAGTCTATGCAGAGGTATGCCGCGAAATTCTTGCGGTTGTTGAGGACGAACCTTCAGCGACTGCCCGTTATGCATCTGCAGCATGTCTATTGTCACAGGCTTTTGATTATTACTTCTGGACCGGGTTTTATGTGGTGGATTCAGAAAAGTCTGCGGAATTGGTCGTCGGGCCCTATCAGGGCACACTTGGGTGTTTGCGAATCCCATTTGGACGCGGGGTATGCGGAACAGCAGCCCAAACGCTGGAAACACAGTTAGTGCCGGATGTTCATAAATTTCCCGGACATATAGCTTGTGACAGCCGAACGAATTCTGAGATTGTTGTGCCGGTGTTTAATGATAACGGCGAACTTGCGGCCGTTTTGGATGTGGATTCAACAGAACTTAGCAGTTTTGATAAAGAAGATCAGGCGGCTTTGGAAGATCTATGCCGTAAGTTGTTAAAAGGCGCGACCCAAGCCTGATCACATTTTATCGATATCCACTTCAACCCAAATATTTCGCTGTTCTTTTGGGTTGTCCCATTCGGCTTTGATCATGTTTAGAGCCTGATCCGGTGTTGTAGCGGCGAAAACATCATCTTTTAGCCATTCCGGTGTGAACTTCATGTCTATTGTGTGATGAATAAGACCAATCAAAGGATCCCAATATCCATCATTGCTCAAGAATACCATGGGTTTTTGATGAAGTTGAAGACGCATCCAGGACATGACTTCTATTGCTTCTTCAAGTGTACCTACGCCGCCGGGCAAAATGATAAATGCGTCGCTTTCCTCATACATTTGCATTTTTCGCACATGCATATCCGGTACAATTCTGTGTTCGGCTTCGGTGAACGCGCCTTCTGCGTGTACTAAAAATTCAGGTATGATACCAAGAACGTCACCGCCATTGTCAAACGCTGCACGGGCGGATGCGCCCATCAGGCCAAGTGAGCCACCGCCATATACAAAACGATAGTTTTGATCACTGATAGCTTTCCCGGTATTTTTCGCAAGTTCCACATACCGTGGATGGTTGCCTGGGCTCGAACCGCAAAATACACAAATACTTTTCTTAGAACTCGACATGTAATTCCTTTGGAATGACCATTGTAATAGCTTTATGGTTTGCTCTAAAGTTTCGCCTATAAATAAGCAATATGTCCTAAGGACTAATAATTCATGCGCTCACGCCTTATAGCTATACTGTTTACCGGACTTATTCTGGCCATCGGACTCTTAGTGGCCATGCAGGTCAGTCAATCCTTCAGAAACCGAACCGTAAATCCAGACGTGACGGGCCCAGTTGAAGAGCTTTCGGATGAGCAAACTGTAACGCCTATTATTGTGCGGTCAGTTTCCGAAAATTCGGGCGAGTTGATTATTAGTGGAACTGGTCTGGCAGAAGCTAATGTGACAGTGCATAACAAAGGCGCGGAAATTGGAAAACTTCAAGTCGGCGAGACCGGAAATTGGAGCGCTCGATTCTCTGTGAAATCTGATGAGGCATTCCAGATCGAATTTATTCAATATTCAGGGAAGGGGGCGCCAATCCGTTCTGATGAGACCGTTTTTCGTATACCGCCCCCCCCATTGGACCAGGCTTCCATTGATCAAGCACCGCGCGCGCTTATCATGTTAACGGCTTCGGCCGGGCCGTCCCGAGTGTTCCAGTCCCCGTTTCGAGGGCTTCCAACTTCTGACGGGATCAGTATGGGCGCGATTGATTATGATGAGAGCGGAGGCGTAATTTTCTCGGGAACGTCCAATATTGAAGGCCGGGTTCGCATTTATGCTAATGGTACGGCTATTGGGGAGACGCGCGTAACCCCAAATGGCAGATGGTACTTTATTGCTGCGGATACTCTACCAAGCGGCACTTATGACATTCGCGCAGAGTTGATTACTGAGGCGGGGAAAAATTCCGAAGTTTTGGTCCAGTTCAAAAGGCTCACCCGACGTGACGGTGATGCGTCACAGTTAACAGAAGTGTTCTATGAACCCTATGCTTGGCAAATGCGCCGAGCGCTTTACGGCGGGGGTAATCAGTATACAGCAATATTCGCGCCTGCAGAAGCTGACGCGATTATAAAGGAATAAAAAACCCTTAAACCTTTGCTGTTTTTGATAGTGTCTTACCCGTAATTTTTAATAGACGTTTTTTCCAGACTGTAGGCGCTGCTAACATAACCGGCGTCAGGATCAGGGTTAGTATGGTTGCAAAGGATAATCCTGTCACAACAACAAATGAAATGGGGGCCCAAATATCTGAGGTTGCTGTCCCGCGAGTGGAAAAATTACCTGTGAAGATATCTGCTTGCCAGCCTAAAACCATGGGCATAAGACCAATAACAGTGGTGAATGTCGTTAAGGCCACAGGACGTAATCTTTGAGCTGCAGTTCTTAAGGCTGCGTCTTCGGGTTCAAATCCATTATCAAGCAGACGTTGATAGGTATCAATGAGAACAATATTGTTATTTACGACGATACCAGCAAGAGCAATGATGCCGGTCATGGTCAATATCATGCTGACATAAGGATAAAATGTTAAACCCAGCAGAACTCCAAACACAGACAATATAACAGCCGAGAGTGTCAGGAAAACATGATAAAAACTATTGAATTGTAACAATAGAATAACACCCATCATAAACAAAATGGCGATGCCAGCGACTTTGAAAAAGTCCACAGCCGCAGAATTTTCTTCAGCCTGTCCTAAAAATTTGTAACCAACATTCTTTGGAAGAATATTCTCTTCTTCAATCCAGTTTTGGACTTCATCAACCTGCCGATTGGTTGCGTAACCTTCCTTGGTGTTAGCTTTAATTTCATAAACGATTTTCTGATCCCTACGGCTAATACTGTCCTGCTGCGGACGAGGGACTCTATTGATGACAGATGTCAGAGGTATAGCCCCGCTGGGTGTCAATATTTTCAAATTATCTAGAACCTTTAAGTCTCGGTAATTTTGAGGATAGCGGATACGGATATCAACTTCTTCATTTGCATCTGACGGGCGGTATTGTGCTACTAGGGCTCCCTCAGTGACAAACTGTATAACGGCTCCGATTTGAGAAACGTCTAGGCCTAAACGGCCTGCCTCTACTCTATCAACCGCAAGCTCCCACTCAATCCCCGGTACAGGAAGAGTGTCTTCAATTTCTATAAGGCCATCCATTGCCTCAAATTTCTCACGCACACGTTTAATGCCGTTTTGCGCTGCAAGGGCGTCATCAGATGTAATCTGTATGGAAATATCTTTGCCAATAGGGGGGCCTTGACTCAGGCCGATTACCTCAGTGTAGATACCTGGAATGTCTGCCACGGCTAATCGTATTTCCGCAATATTGTCTTTTATGCTGTTCTTACGGTTCTCAAAGGGGATAAGTTCCGTGAACACTTTTGCCACAGTGTCTACAGGAATGCTTCCGGGGCCGTTGATACCGCCGCCTCCGCTTGAACCTCCTGCAGCTGCACCTGAAACGGAATAGACGGATTCTATATCAGTAATATGAGCAATCCGGCGTTCGAGTTCTTTTGCGATTTCAACATCAGCCGCAGGGGTGGAATTGCCTCTAGCTCTCGCCAGAATGTATATTTGATCAGTTGGCGTGTCCGTGAAAAATTCAACGGGCTTAGGCGGCGGGCCCTGCATGGAACCTCTAAAACTAACCATAATCACAAACAACGCCATAAGAACGGCCATTATAACCAGACTTGGCCAACGGATGAGTGTCCTGATAAACCGCACATATAGCCCTATCGGGCCGGTTAGAGTCGTTGGGTCGCCTTCTTTGCCGGATAAGGCTTTAAGGTTATCTGTTTTTTTTGTGACAGTGCGCGGCCCGATTAATGAGCCTAATGTTGGCAGAAATATCAAAGCCATCAACATAGAGGCAGTTAGGACATAGATCATTGTTAACGGGAAAAATGCCATAAATTTCCCCGTGACATTGTTCCAGAACAATAAGGGGATGAAGGCTGCCAGTGTCGTTGCAGTCGATGAGACAATAGGCCAGAACATTCGCTCGCCAGCAGTCCTGAAGGCTTCTTTTCGAGGGAGACCTTCGGCAAGTTTTCGGTCGGCATATTCTATAATAACAATTGCACTATCTACCAGAACACCAACTGATAAGATTAGCCCGAACATGATCATCATGTTAATGGGTTGTCCTTGGGCGTAAAACATAAATAAAGCCATGAGGAAGCTGGCTGGAATCGCCCACCCCACAAAGAGAGCGGCTCTTAATCCCAGAGCGGCGATGCAGACAATAAAAACCAAGATAACAGCGTTGACGATGGAGGAAAATAAGTCCCTTACCATATTGAGAATGTAACGCGACTTGTCTTGGCTATAGGCCACGTTAATTGTTGTAGGCCAGTCTTCAGAGGCAGTGATACCATCGATTACGACTCGGGCTTTCTCGATTGTATCAATGATATTTTGTCCTGTTCGTTTGGATACTTCGATTGATACTGATTTCTGACCATTAAATCGTGCGTAAGTGTCAATATCACGATACCCCCGACGTATATCTGCGATATCTTTCATGCGGACAATCCCGCCTCGGCCGTCATTTCTGATAACTAATTCCTGTAGATCTGTACGGTCTTCGATGAGACCGGGAACTTTGACGTTGAATTTACCGGTTTCTGTTTCCAGTGCGCCCGCCGTAATTAAAGCATTATTTCGATTTACCGCTGCAGCAATCTCGTCAAATGAGATGCCCGCGCTTTCAATCAAAGCAGGCTTTAAAACAGCTTCCAAAACATCTATCCGCTCACCTGTAATTTTGGCTTCAAGTATTTCGGGGATGCTTTCCAATTGTTTTTGTATGTATTTTGCGCGCTTTTGAAGCTCACGTTCTGGGGCGTCGCCAAAAAGGTTCACAACAACGACTGGAAAGGTCGAGGTGTTCAATTCTTCAACGATTGGCTCTTTCGCTTCCAATGGAAATTCCGCACGCGCCCGATCAATTTTTTCGTTTACGTCGCTAACGGCCTGATCTTGATCAAAAGAGGCGTTAAATTCCAGGATCATATACCCTACCGAGGTGGCAGCAACACCGTCCATTTGTTTCAAACCTTCAATGGACTTTAGTTCTGACTCCATAGGCCGAATTAAAAGTCGTGTGCTGTCTTCAGGTGAAACGCCCGGTAAAACGACTCTGACATTTACAAACGGGACAGGAATGTCAGGTTCTGCGTCTACAGGAAGACGAAACATAGCCAGGAAACCGCCAATAACGGCAAACAGCATTATACCAATAGTCATGCGCCAGTTTTCAATGGCGAAACTGACGATTTTACTCATTTTGCAGAACCGTCCGTCGTATTAACTTTAAGACCAGGGGCCACATAGTCCTGGCCTTGAATGATAATTCGAACCTGCTGATCTGGTATGCCAGTCACCCAAATTCCATCTACTGTTTCATCTACAGTATCAGTAGCAGCAAAGCGTACGATATTTTCACTGTCCACATATTTCACCCCTACTAGACCATCATCATTTAAGCCTAAGATAGAGGAGGGTATAATATGGGCTAAGGTTTCGCCGCTTTGAATGTAAACATTTGCGGTGACACCAGCTTTCAAAGCACCATTTTTATTTGGAACACGAATTTCTGTACGAAATGTTCGTGTGGCGATATTGGCACGAGATTCGATATATTGAACCGTGCCCGTTACCGTTTCGCCAGTGGCCAGTTTGATATCTGCTGTCTGCCCTGTTTTAATTTGAGCGAGCTGTGTTTCAGTTAGTTCAACCGCTATTGTGAGCGGATCAAGTTCAATGAGTAAGCCGCAAGGTTGTCCAGGGGCCAGATAGTCACCCACTTCAGCTATATTGCTATCATATATGCCTGAAAATGGAGCGCGTAAGTTAATATTATCAAGCTCAATTTCTGCCTGTTTCACACCTGCACGGGCTGCATCAAGTGCCGCTTGAGCGGTAAGCGCCTGTGTTTCCGATGCAAAGCCTCGCTCTACGAGTTTGGATGCGGCTTCATATTCTAATTTACGAGTTTTAAGAAGTGCCTGCGCCTGATCAACGTTAGCTTGGCGCGCATTCATGTCCTGACGACATACGATTGTGCCCCGCTTTACATGCGACCCTTCACGAATGGGTGTTGAGGCGACGAGACCGGGTGTTTCGGCTTTAATTGTGACTTCCCTAGTGGCTTCACTCCGTCCAAATAATTCCAGCCTGGCTGCGTGGTTTTCAGCAGTAATAGTTTGCGTTACGACTGTTGGAACAGTGTTTGTTTGTACGCTGATGGGTTGAGGAGATTCATTTTGAGGCTCATCTTTTCCTGAATTTATCCAGAACCATAAGGCAAGAAGTAAAACTGCAGCTAAGGCAATCAGGACTGAACGATTAATTTTCATCGATTTAAGCTCGGTTAAATATGTGTCGCACATTAAGTTGCGAAACAGCGAATGCAATTGATAAAATTGCAAAGGACTTCGTCAAATATGCATGCTTTAGGATTGTATGTGGCTATTTAAGGCGGCTGGTTTGATATTTCCGCCAATGTTGCCTGCATAAACTGATATAGCGATCATTGCCGCCGATTTCGACCTGATCACCTTCAGTAACCGGTAGGCCCGCAGCGTTAGTTCGAAGGTTCATAGTCGCTTTGCGTCCGCACCAGCACAAGGTTTTGATCTCCCTTATGTTATCCGCGATAGCCATCAGCGCCGCGCTACCTTCAAAAAGATTGCCTTGAAAGTCTGTTCTCAGTCCGTAACAAATCACAGGAATGCCCAATCGATCCGTAACGGCTGCAATCTGCCAAACCTGATCACGAGTCAAAAATTGAGCTTCATCCAGAAACACGCAATTCAGATCTTTGTTGAGATGTTCATCCGCAATGAATTCTTCGAGATTTTCATCCGCGGAAAACATGATGGCCTGTTGTTTAATGCCGATACGTGACACGATTTCCCCAGTATCTGAGTCGCGATTGTCTATGGCGGGCTTTAGCAATAAGACCGTCATACCGCGTTCAGTATAATTGTGAGCCGCTTGCAGCAGGATCGTTGATTTGCCTGCATTCATTGCGCCAAAATGGAAATAAAGCTTTGCCATGCTGTGGAGCTAGCAGAGCCTTGGTTGAGTCGCTAGTGGATAACCTAAGTCAGCCCGAAATATAGTCTCGTAGGGCTGCCGCTTCGCCTTCTGCTTCGGCAATTTTCCGTTTAACTACATCCCCGATAGATACGAGCCCGACAATATCGCCGTTTTCCACAACAGGAATGTGGCGAATCCGGGAATTCGTCATAATTTCCATAACTTCATTGATTCCAATATCTGGCGCTACGCTGACGACATCTGAGGTCATGGATTTTGACACATGTTCATCGCGAAAACCTGTTTCCTGATTTAAGGAACGCCGGATTATATCGCGTTCAGATAAAATGCCTGATAATTGCCCGTTATTATCGGTGACGAGCAGGGCTCCGATATTATGTGACTTAAGCATTTCGACGGCTTGGCGGATCGTTGCGTCCTCATTCACTGCATATATTTTACGGCCTTTGTCTTGTAGGATGTTGCGGACGTTCATACTTGCCTCCTCAAGCTAATTTGCGTGCAATATAGCATATTTCAGGGCCAATTTCTATTTTGTGGGTGGTTGGCTTATTTGTTTGTGTTTGACATAGGCTCATAACGAGCCTATATGCCGCCAAATTTTCCGCGCAAATGTGATTTGCGCTCTGACCTGTGCGATCCCACGAAACCAAGATGTGGATGATGCAGGCGGGGTCCTCCGGTCGATGTGTACATCCACCGGAGATTTTGGCGTTGCGCGGTTATTGGAGCAATTATGTTTGAAGCTTTAGGCGATAAACTTGGTAATGTATTTGACGGTTTAACCGGGCGCGGCAGCCTATCCGAAAAGGATGTGTCAGCGGCGCTACGAGAAATTCGTATTGCATTACTAGAAGCCGATGTGGCTCTTCCCGTCGTTAAAGACTTTATTGCCTCTATCAAAGAAGAAGCGGTTGGTGAGAAAGTCATCAAGTCCATCAAGCCGGGTCAACAAATTGTCAAAATCGTTCATGACGGCCTTGTTAAAATGTTGGGAGGCGTCATTGGCGAGGATGAGGATGCGCAGTTAGAAGCTGCCAGGGCATCTGAGCTTAACTTGGCGGGACGTCCGCCTGTTGCTATTCTTATGGCTGGTCTACAGGGGTCAGGTAAGACCACGACGACTGGTAAGATCGCGAAATTCCTGAAAGAACGGGGAAAGAAAAAGGTTCTTCTGGCATCGCTGGATACACGTCGTCCGGCGGCTATGGAGCAGCTGGGCATTCTGGCAGGCCAGGCCGGGGTTGATTTTCTCCCGATTGTTAAGGACCAAACGGCCCGCGAGATCGCCAATCGCGCCATGGAGCAAGGTAAGTTAGGCGGTTATGATGTTGTTTTCCTTGATACAGCTGGCCGGACAACGATCGATGACGAGCTTATGGCTGAGGTCGAAGACATTGCCAAAGCTACCAATCCAATCGAAACATTATTAGTTGCTGACGCTCTGACAGGTCAGGACGCAGTCGAGACAGCCAAGCGGTTCCACGTGCAACTGCCTTTGACCGGCCTGGTTCTTACGCGAATAGATGGTGATGGCCGCGGCGGCGCGGCGCTTTCCATGCGCGCCGTTACGGGACTGCCAATCAAATTTCTGGGCACAGGCGAAAAGCTTGAAGGCCTTGAAGCCTTTGACGCGCAGCGCCTGGCCGGACGAATTTTAGGGCAGGGTGATGTCGTTTCACTGGTTGAAAAAGCTGCGGAAGTCATAGATCAGAAAGAGGCTGAAAAACTTGCCAAGAAAATGGAAAAGGGCAAGTTTGATCTTGAAGATCTTGGAAAACAGCTTGGCCAAATGCAAAAAATGGGCGGTCTTGGCGGCCTTATGAAAATGATGCCCGGCATGGGTAAAATGAAAAAGCAAATGGACCAGATGGGCGGGGTTGATGATCGTCTCTTGAAACAACAACAGGCTATCATTTCATCGATGACGCCCGAAGAGCGCAAGAATCCATCCTTATTAAAGGCTTCTCGCAAGAAACGCATCGCGGCTGGATCAGGTATGAGTGTGCAGGAAGTAAATAAACTTCTGAAAATGCATCGGCAGATGAGCGATATGATGAAGAAGCTGGGTAAGGGCGGTATGGCAGGCCTTATGGGCCAGATGATGGGCGGTATGCCGGGAATGCCAAAGGGCATGAAGGGCGGGAATATGCCAAATCCGGCTGATATGGACCCTGCTATGCTCGAAGAATTGAAACAACAAATGGGCAAGGCTGGTTTGCCCAAGGGATTACCTGGGTTAGGCGGCGGTAAGTTGCCTGGACTGGGTGGAGGATTGCCGGGTCTCGGCGGTCCGAAATTAAAAAAGTAATTTAAACGTCATTTAATTAAGGAAAAACTCATGGCACTTAAACTTCGTCTGGCCCGTCACGGCGCCAAAAAACGTCCATATTACCGTATTGTTGTGGCTGACAGCCGCGCGCCACGTGATGGTCGCTTTATTGACCGCGTTGGTTCATATAACCCGATGCTGCCAAAAGACAGCGATGACCGCGTAAAGCTCGATGTTGAAAAGGTCAAAGAATGGCTAGGTAAAGGCGCTCGCCCAACTGACCGCGTTGCTCGTTTTCTCGGTCAAGCCGGTCTTTGGGACTTCAAACCTGGTAATAATCCGAATAAAGCTAAGCCTGGTGCAAAAGCTCTGGCTTTGATTGAAGAGAAAAAAGAACGCGAAGAAGCTCGCAAAGCGGCTGAAGCGGAAGCTAAAGAGGCGGCTGAGGAAGCTGCTAAGGCTGCGGAAGAAGCTGCAAAAGCCGCGGAAGCGGAAGCTGCCGAGGCGCCCGCTGATGAAGCGCCTGCTGAAGAGCCTAAAGGCGAAGAAGAATAAAAACCCCTGTGGTTTTAAGTTTTTAACCGGGCTTTGCCCGGTTTTTTTATGGCTATAGCAAGGCCCCGTACACGAAAGTCTATACGTCCGTACAAATTCTGATTTGAGACAAGCGTCCCAATCATGTATGCCATAGGCATAAAAATTCGATTTTTGCGAATGACAAGGGGATTTTATGAAGTCTGCAAACTCTTTTAAACGGCAAGCAATGGGGCTTTTCGTTACGCTCATGGCCACGACGTGCCTGGTGGCCTGTAGCCCATCAGTTGATACTCACGTATCAGAAACGTCGAAAGCATCAGAGAGCACGAGCGTTAAAACCTCGGCGTTTTCCGTACCGGTCGAATATTATACTCTCGACAATGGTCTTAAAGTCGTTGTTTCAGAAGATCATACGGTGCCAACGACAACTATTGCGGTCTATTACAATATTGGGTTTCGGATTGAGCCCCGTGACCGAACGGGTTTTGCGCATTTATTCGAACATATGATGTTTCAGGGCTCTGAAAATCTCGGCAAAGCCGAATTTATTGGCCTGGTGAATTCAAATGGTGGTGTGCTGAACGGATCAACCCGCTTTGATTTTACGAATTATTTTGAAGTGGTTCCATCGCATACCACGGAAACTTTTATCTGGGCCGAAGCCGACCGCATGCGCGGATTGGATATAACGCAGGAAAATCTAACTAATCAGCAGGGCGTTGTGAAAAATGAGGTTAAAGTCAATGTACTTAACCAGCCTTATGGTGGCTTCCCGTGGCTGGACCTGCCGCAGCTTGCAAATGAAAACTGGCACAATGCCCATAACTTTTATGGGGAGCTGAGTGATCTGGATGCGGCAACGCTCGAAGATGTCGATAGTTTCTTTGATCAGTTCTATGCCCCTAACAATGCAGTTGTAGTTATTGCCGGTGATGTTGATCCGGCTCAGACTAAAGAATGGGTTGAGAAGTATTTCGGCACCATTCCCGCAGGACCGCCTGTGCAGTTGCCGGATATTTCTGAAAACCGTCAGGACGGTGAGAAGCGCTCAGAGAAAATTGACAAGCTTGCGCCTCAGCCGGCTCTCGGATGGGCTTATCATGTCCCGGAAAAGTGGTCACCTGAATGGTACGCTATGACCATGCTCGATATAATTTTGGCCAATGGTAAGGACAGCCGTCTGTATCAAAAACTGGTTCAGGAAAAAGGCTATGGCTCTAGCATTAATGCTGGCATTAACTGGCCGCTCGGAAATGCGCTTAATTATAACGGACCCATGCTGTGGTCAGCGTTTATGGTTTATGGAAACGAGCATTCTGCTGATGATGTCATTGCCGATATAGACGCTGTTGTAGCTGACTTGCAAACCAATGGTGTGGATCAGGCTGAGCTTGATCGTGCCATGACTAAGATGCGCTCAGGCCTTTATGATACTCTGGGAGATGGCAATAGAATTGGGTTGGTTGATACATTGGCAACATTGGCGCTGTTTGAAGATAACCCACAAAAAATCAATAGCTTAATGGATGGTTTTGATGTTGTAACGCCCGAGCTTATTCAGAAAACAGCTCAGGAATATCTACGAACTACCAATCGATCTTTAATCACGCTTAAGCCTGCTCAAAGTAAGGGAGATAAATAATGAAGCATATTCTCAAAACGACTTTATCGTCTCTTGCCATCGGAGTTTTATCGAGCTCGGTTGCAATTCCTGCTTTTGCTAAAGAAGCTCCGCCGGCTCCTGCAACTCCTCGAAACTTTAAACTGCCCAAAGTTAGTAATTATACACTTTCAAACGGCGTGAAAGTGACGCTTGTTCCTTATGGTCGCGTGCCCAAGGCAACGGTTCGCGCTGTTGTAGATGTGGGTAATATTAATGATGGTGATATGACGTGGATATCGGATCTGACCGCAGCCATGATGGAAGAAGGCGCAGGCGGAAAATCTGCAGCAGAATTAGCTGTTGGCGTCAGTGAAATGGGCGGTAGTCTCAATATTGGGGTCGGGCTCAATCAGACTTTCGCCGTGATGGATGTATTAGCTGACAGCGCGCCTGATGCGGTATCCATGTTGGCAGATGTGCTGCAGCGGCCCAATTTACCTGAGAGCGAGTTTAAGAGAGTTAGAGACGGTCTTATTCGAAATGTGTCCGTAGGGAAATCAAGGCCGCAATCAATAGCGGACTCCAAGTTTGCCGAAGCGTTATATCCCGATCATCCCTATGGGCGTTCCTTCCCGGAAGACGGCGCATTGGAAACATACACGCTAAATGACGTTTCTGCGTTTCATGCCGCTAATTTTGGCGGCGCACGGACGCATATTTATGTTGTCGGTAAATTTGATGCTGACAAAGTGAAATCAGCTATAAAAGAGCAGTTTGGTAGTTGGGATGCCGGACCGCAGCCGCTTGATCTACCGTCAAATCTTAATGAACAGCGTCAGCTTATCTTGATAGACCGTCCCGGCGCGCCGCAATCAACCTTGCGTCTGGGTAAAAGAGTTCCGGTGATGGATGGTAGTGTTGAGCTTGATGCGATGAATACCTTGCTTGGCGGTTATTTTTCATCACGCATTACGCGTAATATTCGTGAGGATAAAGGCTATAGCTATTCACCGGGATCAAGTTTCAGAACCAGATTTGGGGCTCGTAATTGGCAACAAAATGCTGATGTGTCGGCAGAATCAACTGGTCCGTCAATCAAGGAGATTTTGAAAGAGATTGACTTGATGCGAAGTGAGCCGCCTTCTGAGAAAGAAGTTGATGGTATCAAAAACTACATGAATGGGATTTTTGTGATCCAGTTAGCATCGCGCGGCGGCGTGGCTAATCAGCTTGCCCGTGTCAATTTACATGGTTTGGGGACAGACTATCTCGAAAATTATGTCGGTAAGGTTCAAGGGCTCACGGCTGCTGATTTTACAGCAGCAGCCAAAAAACATCTCAATCCCGATGATATGACATTGGTTGTGGTCGGGCCCATTGATGATGTTCGCGCGCAGTTAGAGCCTCTTAAAGATCGGTTTGCCGCTGAATAGTAGTAGGTTTAAAAGATTCAAATTCAGCTTCGAGCTGAATTTGATTTCTTGTATATTGCTATAGAGCTTCTTGAGTTCGCCATTGCATAATTGCAGGCATATAATATGCTGCCGCTATGAGTTTTAGCGATGCCTTAAATAAAGTTTTGAACGATCAATTACTGATCTGGGCTATTCCGTTATTCATCAGCATACTTTTGGTTGAAATCTTGATCGACCGGAAAAAGCAGCTTGGTTTATATAAAACCAAAGATATGTGGACGTCACTCTCTATGGCCGGGGCGTCTATCCTGGTCGATATAATTCCGAAAACACTGGCTTTTATGGTTCTTTTTTATGTCCACGAAGCCAATCTTTTGGGACTTAGAGATGTTGTAGGTCGTCAGTGGTGGGCCTGGACTATTTTACTGTTTGCGGATGATTTGACCTATTACTGGTTTCACAGGCTTAATCATGAGGTACGTCTTTTTTGGGCGGGCCACGTACAACATCATTCATCTGTCTACCTGAATTATGGAACAGCTTTAAGACAAGGTATCGGAGAACGCATTCACAAATATTTCTTTTGGATATGGATTGCTCTTTTAGGTTTCGACCCCGTGATGATCTTTATCATGACCAGCGTAAATCTTATTTATCAATACTGGACCCATACGGAGCTTGTTCGAAAACTCCCAAAGCCTATTGAATTTATATTTAATACCGCATCCCACCACCGGGTTCATCACGCTTCTCAGCCACGCTATCTGGATCGGAATCACGCTGGCATTTTCATTATATGGGATCGTATATTCGGGACTTTCTCTGAAGAGAAAGATTTTGACCCTCCCGAATATGGCCTGACCAAGAATATTGACAGTTATAACCCCGCTTATGTCATAACGCATGAATATGCTGCTATATGGCGAGACGTAAAGCGGGCTTCTAAATGGTCGGATAAATTCAAATATGTTTTTTGGGCGCCGGGCTGGAGCCATGACGGGCCAGATTTGCGGGCTAAGACACAGCGAAAAGCTCTCAGTTCTAAGTGAATTCCGTCCTTGATAATCTTAGTTATTCGTACCATAGAGCCAATATCGATGATGACCTGAAGATCGGTCACCCGCATAAAGTGCAGTGAATTAAGTTTCTTTTCAAAGTCGAAGTAACCTGACTGCGTTCAGTGAGCGTAGTTGTAATGACATTGAAAGGAATACAAATGTCTGATGCAAAAACTGGAACTGTAAAGTTTTTCAACACTACTAAAGGCTTTGGGTTTATCCAACCTGAAGATGGTGGAAGCGATGTGTTTGTACATGTATCTGCTTTGGAAAAGTGTGGCCTGAACCGCATTGACGAAGGCGATAAAGTACAGTTCACAACGGCTACGAGCGAACGGACTGGCAAAATCGCCGTTGATACTATCTCTATGGCATAAATTGCGATCAAAGATTGATGAGGCCGGGTCTTTTACCCGGCTTTTTTTTTTGGGAGTTAGGAAGCTAATTCTAATTCTACGTCATATAGCGTGGGCAAATCCCTTATATGGAGTATACCCATGTCTACTAAAACCAAATCTAGAAAAACTTCTGCCAAAGTTGCGGAAAAATCTGTATTGCGCCGCAGCGCTCTGGCTTATCTTGGCCTGCACGGCTTAGCTTATGACCGATTTCAATTACGTCGGGAACAGGCACGTGAATTAACAACGGGTCTTTTTGATGTATTGGCCGAAAAAGGTGAAGTCACGCTGAAGCAGTCAGAAGTTTTATTTAAAAAAGCCGAATCTACAGTTTTAAAAAGCTACAGTGAAACGGCTGAAAAAGTGACTGAAATTCTACCTGTTCCAGTTAAGTCCAAAGTTGAACGTCTGGAAGATGAACTTGCTGAATTAGAGGCAAAGTTCAAGCGGATGTCCAAAACGGCGAAACCTAAAGCAAAGGCTAAGCCAGCAAAGAAAACCGCAGCTGAAAAACAGCCAGTGGCCAAGAAAGCTGTACCGGCGAAAAAGGTTGTAACGGCTAAGAACGAGACGCCAAAGCAAGCTGTTAAGCCAAAGGCTGTGGATCAGGCACAGACAGAGATGAAGCTTAATGTTACAGTGGAAGAAAAGGCTGAAACTACAACTGCGAAGCAATCTGCAACTCCTACGCCGCGTCACATTCCGTATTTTAACGATGTGAAGCGTTATGACCCGCTGGCTAATGAAGATATTGTTCGTAAAATCGTCAATCACTGCGGAATTGCTCTGCGCTCTGAGGATGCCCGTTATGTTGCTTGTTCAGATGAAAGTGAACGCGCTACAGTTCGTGATAGTTGGTTAAAGAAAAAGCTGGGCCTTTCAGCTGAAGATCGTGATCTTGATAAAAGGGTTATGGAAGTTTGTAGCCTGATGCAGCGGGATCAGAAAAAGAACCGCGTAACATTTTACTATTTACTGGCTAAAAAGGAGCGAAAGCTCGACACACTATAGGGTTTTGCTAAATCCCTGTTAGAGATTTTTCTCAATCTGAGCCGGATGCCTTTGGGCCTCCGGCTTTTTTTATGGGGAAAGGGCGTAAATAGAGTAGAAATATTCTTCTAATCTGTGTTATGTCTGGCCGCTCGACAATAATTTTGCGTGGAAACGGCAAATGACGAAATGGACACCTTCATCTTGGCGCTCAAAGCCAGCCAAGCATATTCCGGAAGATTATCCTGATCTGGATCATCTGGCAGAAGTGGAAAATACGCTCAAAGGCTATCCGCCGCTGGTTTTCGCTGGTGAGGCACGTCGTCTTAAAAAACGTTTGGGCGAAGTCGCCATGGGGAATTCATTTCTACTGCAAGGCGGTGATTGTGCCGAAAGCTTTAAGGAGTTCCACCCCGATAACCTGCGCGACATGTTCCGCGTGATGATGCAGATGGCTGTTGTTCTGACTTACGGGGCTGGACAGCCTGTCGTTAAGGTTGGCCGCATTGCGGGTCAATTCGGGAAACCACGATCATCACCCATTGAAACTCGAGATGGCATTTCCCTTCCCAGTTATCGTGGCGACAATATAAATGGCATGGCCTTCACACCGGAAGCCCGGATTCCGGATCCAGATCGATTGCTAAAAGCTTATGGACAATCAGCTTCGACGTTAAACCTGCTTCGTGCCTTTTCGACAGGTGGTTACGCTAATCTGCGTAATATTCATAAGTGGACATTGGGCTTTGTCAGCGGTTCTGAACAGACGGCTAAATACCAGCAGCTATGTGACAAGATCACCGAAGCTATGGATTTTATGGAAGCTTGCGGTGTGACGCCTGAAACAACACCGCAAATGGCATCTACCGAATATTACACATCTCATGAGGGATTGCTGCTGGGCTATGAAGAGGCCATGACCCGGATCGATAGCACAACTGGACGGTGGTATGACACGTCGGCTCATTTATTGTGGATTGGCAACCGGACACGTCAACTGGATCACGCGCATGTCGAGTTTTTCCGAGGTGTCGAAAATCCGATCGCTATGAAAATCAGCGATGATCTTGAAAGTACGGAGCTATTAAAATTGCTTGATGTGCTTAATCCGCAAAATGAGCCAGGAAAAATTACGCTGATATCGCGTTTTGGCCACGATAAGGTCGCGAAAGGTCTGCCAAGGCTTGCACGGACTATAAAGAGTGAGGGGCGTCATGTGGTTTGGTCATGCGACCCTATGCACGGAAATACGCTTAAAACTGATAGCGGTTATAAAACACGGCCTTTTGATAATATCCTGAAGGAAGTTCAGGACTTCATGCGGGTTCTACATTCTGAAGGTTGCTGGCCTGGTGGTGTTCATTTTGAAATGACGGGCCAGAATGTAACGGAGTGTTTAGGTGGTTCGGCCAGAGCTATCAGAGAGGAGGATTTATCCTCGCGCTATCATACACATTGCGATCCACGTCTGAACGCAGATCAGGCTTTGGAGCTTGCGTTCCTGATTTCAGAAGAATTGGGAGCTTACCGCAAAGAAGATGCTACGCGCCTTGCGGGATAAAAAAAGCCGCCGGGGAACCGACGGCTTGCATTACGTGGGAGCGTAATTTTTAAAGATCTTTAAGACCAATTGCTGGCTTGAACTGAGCAGACGTTTTCGCCTTAGCCATCATTTGTTTCCCGGTAGCAGGATTGCGCATCTCGCGCGCAGGACGGTGTTTTGCGACAAACTGGCCAAAGCCTGGAATAGCAACATTGTTATTTTGCTTTAACTGGCCGACAACGGTGTCACAAAATGCATTTACAAATTCGCCCGCTTGGGCCTGAGTTGTCCCGCAACTCTCAGCGATAGCAGCCACAAGTTCTTTCTTGTTCATAACGTACCCCTTACAAAGGTTTTGGCCTACCCTGATTGGCAATGGCCGTTAATAAACATCCTAGTGGAATTGGTTAACGAAAGGTTAATAGCCCCTGTTTTATGGGGGTTTTCGGCGATTTTTAGATAAAATTCCAAATATAGGCGTTAAGAAATGGGGAAATTTCACTCAAACTTACAATGGTGACTCAATATTTTCGGATAAAAGGAATCAATCAAACAAGCGCTCATGTACTTTCAGTGAATGATGTTCTAAGCCGCCTATATGAAAGAGCAGATAAGAATCGGCGTTATTGGCGCAGGCGTTTTTGGGAACTATCACGCTTCAAAATGTTCGGATCATCCAGATGTAATATACACGGGAAGCTATGATCCAAATTTTGATAAAGCCAAAGTGGTTAGTGCAAAATATAAAGGCAGGGCCTATGCTTTAGTATCCGATCTTCTGGATTTATCAGATGCTGTCATAATCGCTGCGCCCGCAACCGAACATGGGACATTGACTATAACTGCTTTAAAAGCCGGTTGCCATGTTTTGGTTGAGAAACCTTTAGCGACGAGAGTCGACGAAGGACGCATAATATGTGAGCTCTCGAAGAGTATGAACCGTATTGTTCAAGTTGGTCATCAAGAGCGATTTGTGGTGCGTGCCATTGGTCTGGACAAAGTGCCGGAAAAACCTCTTTTGATTAATGCTCAGCGTTTGACACCGTTTTCTCAGCGGGGAACGGATACGTCTGTGACAATGGATTTAATGACCCATGATATTGATCTGGTGCTTTGGTTGATGGGGCATAAGCCGGATAATGTGAGCGGACATGTCATTAATAGTCGAACTGAGAAAGGCGATCAGAGTTTCGCACATTTAGTTTTTAACAATGGACAGGCATTTCTGGAAGCCAGCCGAGTTGCCATCCACGGGATGCGCATCATGCAGATCAGCTTTCCGAGCGGAACGGTAACCATTGATTTTAACGCCAAGACAGTTGTGCATGACACGCCTTTTGATTTGAACCAGGACTTTGGCAATGTAAAAGAGGCAAAAGACAGCCTTGCGGCAGGTTTAGCCGATTTTGTTCTTTCAATACAAAACCGCCGAAAGCCTTTGATTTCTGCCATGGATGGATATCGGGCTATGTCTATTGCTGCGCTGATTGATGATAGGAAAGTATAACGATGAGAAAGTTTGGAAAAATCCTGAGTTTCGGACTTTTATTGCTATTAATCATATTAGCTTTGAATTTCAATAAAGTTCAGCGCTTACTCAAAGTGAATTCTTTATTCGAAGCAGATAATATTGTTCACAATTTTTCTAATATGAACGAGGTGCTTTTCGCGCATGATCTACCGGTAGCGGGGGAGCCGCATATCTGGCCCGAAAATCTACAAGCGCTTCCTGCTACCGTCACTATTAACGGGCAGCCTCAAAACTTGCAGGCATTTCTAAAAGAGACCGATACGACGGCACTATTGGTGATCAAAGACGGTATTATTCTTTTTGAGGATTATTATCTGGGTACAGGGCGCGATGATCAAAGGATCAGTTGGTCTATGGCTAAATCCTATTTGTCCTCTATTTTTGGCGTAGCGGTTTCGGAAGGACTAATCGACAGCCTGGATGATCCCGTTGAAAAATACGTATCTGATTTGAAGGGAACGGCTTATGAAGGCGCTTCTATTCGTAATGTTCTGAATATGGCCAGCGGAGTGGAGTTCAACGAAGATTATTTGGATCCGAATAGCGACATTAACAAAATGGGCCGAACTCTGGCGCTTGGGGGTTCCATGGATGAGTTTGCGGCGTCGCTAACTGAGCGTGCTCGTGAACCCGGAACAGGACGGCAATATGTATCCATTGATACGCATGTGATTGGAATGGTTCTCAGAGCCGTAACCGGGCAAAGCAATCATGATTATCTTCAAGATAAATTATTGTCGAAAATAGGGATGGGCAAAGATGCTTATTATCTTACGGATGGGGATGATGTTGCGTTTGTGTTAGGCGGGCTGAATATGCGTACACGGGACTATGCTCTCTTTGGACAGCTTTTCCTAAATCAAGGCCAATATAATGGAGAGCAGGTTATTCCGGGCGATTGGGTGACCGAGTCCACAGCGTCTTCCGCGCCGGTTGACCTGGAAAGCACAGGCGTTGACTATGGCTATCAATGGTGGGTTCCAGTAGATTCACATGGTGATTTCTTTGCTGTCGGAATTTACAGCCAATATATTTATGTTGATCCGAAGTCGAATATGGTGATTGTTAAAAATTCAGCTGATCGTGAGTTTAAGAACCCATCACCGTCTGGACAGGGATACAAGCTGGATACAATTGATATGTTTCGCAGTCTTGCCCAGCACTACTCTTCACTTGCCGACTAGGGCTGTGCGGAGTACACCGCGCCTATGACACAAACTTTGAAAATTGCTTCGGCTCAACTCAATCCAACGGTTGGAGATTTGATCGGAAATTCTGCCAAAGCCGCCGCCGCTTATGATCAGGCTAAGGCGGATGGTGCTGATATTCTCGTGCTGCCAGAACTCTTTATCCTGGGCTATCCACCGGAAGATCTGGTACTGAAGCCTGCTGCTATTACAGACTGCCGGTTAAAGGCGGAGGAATTTGCGAAATTGACTGAGGACGGCCCTGCCGTTGTCTTTCCTGTGCCTTGGCGTGACGCCGACAATAACACGCTCCACAATGCTGTCGCCTTTATGCAGGGCGGGGCTATAACTGACATTCGGTATAAACACCACCTGCCCAATTATGGCGTCTTTGACGAGGCCCGCGTATTTGATCGCGGCCCCTTACCAGACCCGATTGTCTTCCGGGGTGTTAAAATCGGCCTGCCGATCTGCGAAGATCTATGGCAAAAAGGCGTAGCCAGTCATTTAGCCCATAAGGGCGCTGAAATTCTAATCTCGCCCAATGGGTCTCCGTGGCGGCGTACGGCATTGTCTGAACGTGTCGAAGCGCTTGGTGAAAAGGTTCATAATGAGGGGCTTCCGCTCATTTATGTTAATCAGGTTGGCGGTCAGGATGAGCTGGTCTTTGATGGCTCATCGTTCTCTATGTCTGCAGATGGAACTATCGTGCAGTCCTTGCGATCATTTGTAGAGGATTACGACATTGCGACTTGGGAAAAGTCTGAAGGTGTCTGGACATGCGTTAAGGCAGCTAAATATGATCAGCTAACGGGGCACGAAGCGGATTGGCGGGCTATGTGTCTTGGACTCGGTGACTACGTCAATAAAAACGGGTTTAAACAAGTTGTTTTGGGAATGTCCGGCGGAATTGATAGCGCTATGGCTGCGACGATTGCCGTGGATGCTCTGGGGCCGGATCGTGTCTGGTGCATTATGATGCCGTCCAAATATACCTCGGATAACAGTCTGGATGATGCCAAAGACTGTTCAAACAGGATCGGTGCGCGCTATGATATTATTTCTATCGCGCCGGCAGTTAAAGCTTTTGACGAAATGACATATCCGTTTTTCAAAGATTTGCCGCCAAGTACGGCTGAGGAAAACATTCAGTCACGGGCAAGGGCGCTGACCTTAATGGCTCTTTCCAATAAATTTGGGCCCATGCTGGTCACAACAGGTAATAAATCTGAAATGGCGGTAGGTTATGCTACGCTTTATGGCGATATGTGCGGGGGGTATAATCCGCTTAAAGACGTCTACAAAACCGAAGTATTTGCGCTTGCAAAGTGGCGTAATAAAAACACGCCGGATGATCTGTTAGGTGCAGACTATCCTATCCCAGATAATATCATCACCAAACCGCCGACAGCTGAGCTACGCGAAAATCAAAAAGATAGTGATAGTTTGCCCGAATATCCGGTTTTGGATGATATCCTCTTTGGCCTTATCGAACAGGAATTATCAGTTGAAGAAATCCTAGCTCGGGGGCATAAGCCTGCTGATGTGAAGCGAATACAGCATCTGCTATATATCGCTGAGTATAAGCGACGTCAGGCGCCACCGGGCGTTAAGATCGGGACAAAGAATTTTGGCCGTGATCGCCGATATCCGATTACAAATAAATATAGGGACGTTGTCCCGGAAGAAGAGGGCTAATGTCCGTAATTGTCAGATTTGCACCATCGCCCACAGGTAAGTTACATGTGGGAAATGTCCGCACAGCGCTTTTAAATTATCTGTTTGTCCGAAAGAAGGGGGGGAAGTTTATCCTCAGGATTGACGATACGGATTTAGAGCGATCTACAAAAGCCTATGAGGAGGGAATTCAAACTGATCTATCATGGCTGGGCATGCATTGGGACAGCACGTTTAATCAGTCACATAAATTTGCCAATTACGACAGCGCAGCAAAACGCCTGCGTGAAGCCGGGCTTTTATATGCCTGTTATGAGACAGCTGAAGAGCTGGACAAACAGCGAAAGTTACAACGCGTTGCCGGTAAGCCACCGGTTTATAACCGCGCAGCTCTTGAGCTAACTGATGAGCAAAAGGACGCCTACCGTATGGAGGGCCGCCTGCCGCATTGGCGGTTCAAGCTCTCGGGCAGCGTCGTTACCTGGAATGATATGGTGCGGGGTGAGCAGTCTATTGATACAAGTTCGCTCTCTGACCCGGTTTTGATCCGGGGCGATGGTACTTATCTCTATACCTTGCCTAGCGTTGTTGACGATATTGATGCCCAGATCACCCATGTTATCCGAGGCGAAGATCATGTTACCAATTCAGGGGCGCAAATTGAAATATTTAGGGCTCTGTCTGATCATCTCCCGACTTTTGCCCATACGCCATTATTGGTGGGCAAAGACGGTAAGAGCCTATCTAAGCGATTGGGATCACTATCTGTTGAGCAATTGCGTGAAGATGGTCTTGAGCCCATGGCCGTATGCTCGTTACTGGGGAAAATAGGCACCTCTGATCCAGTTGAAATCAGAACTTCCATAGAGCAATTATCAGAAGAATTTGCGTTTTCTAAAATCGGCCGCGCTCCGGCCCGTTTCGACGAAGACGAACTTATGATGCTGAATTCAAAGTTATTGCTTGAAACTGATTATAACGATGTAAAAGACCGGCTTGATAATTTGGGTGTTGAAGGCGGTGAACGCTTCTGGAACTTGATCAGAGCCAATATCGATAAAATTTCCGATGCCGTAAGCTGGTCTGTGATGGCTTTTGCCCCCATGAGTGGTCAAATTGAACCCGAAGATACTGACTTCTGTGCGTTGGCCGCTGACGCTCTGCCTGATGAAATTGATGCAGATAGCTGGAGCAAGTGGACGGCGTTTCTCAAAGAGACAACAGGGCGTAAAGGTAAGTCCTTGTTCATGCCGTTACGCATGGCTTTAACAGGACGTGCCCGAGGACCAGGGATGGGTGATATGCTCCAAATCCTGGGTGCTGAGAAAGCCAAGGCTCGCCTTAAGGGTTACAGCGGCTAGTGACGCGGTTTTTTAAACGCCATTTCTTGTGGATTTTTTATGCCGTTTTTGTAGCTGCGGCCTTGTATGCTCATAAAAGCGAGCCCGTATTCTACAGCGAGGGTCCTTATGCCTTTGGGAAATATATCGCATGGCTGATGTTTTTCGCATTTTTGGCCTATTCATTATATGCGACAACACAAGCGAGCTTCATCAAGAGTCTACCAAAAATAAATCAATATATTTGGGGGCGCCAAATCGGTATTGATCTTTATATCAGTGTCTTCATGTCCTTGTTTCTGATTTACCTCAACGAAGGATCGCTTTGGATCATGTTGTTATGGTTTGTACCGGTCGTGATTTATGCAAACCTCGCTATCCTGCTTTATATAGCTTTGAATTATGGATCGATAATTAGCCATTTTACGGGTTAATTATATTCACGAAAGTTTGAACGAATATTTCTTGTTCCAGACAGGTGTCCGGCTAGGGTGCGGAAAATCAGGAGATTAATATGAGAAATTCTCAACTTGCTAAAGCGCTATTGATTTTACGGCTGACTATTGTGTTTTTCATGGTGCCGTGGGTGATAGATAAATTCACAGTTAGCGGCGTAGAACATACAGCTAAGATATTTGAGCGTTTTTATAAAATATCTGGGATCACCGAAGCGGCCTCCTATGGCATTGGGGTATTTTGGGCGCTTTTACTTTTGGCCTTTTTACTCGGTTTTAAAAAACGGATCAGCTATGGTCTGGTGATGTTGTTTCATGGGATCGGGACGATCATGACCTGGGATGTTCTTTTGCCGTGGATGGAAAATCATAATATGTTATTCTTGGCTGCCGTCCCGACATTGGGGGCCATGATAGCGCTTTATATACTAAGGGACTACGATACGATTTGGGCTTTGGATAAGTCCTAGTTTTTGCGGTTTTTCCACATGTGGATGGCGTTTTGTGCCAAGCGATACCAGATTGGGTCGAGAATAAAAATTGCGGTTATAACCATGAGGCCAAGCCCCCAATGCGCTTGGTTGAAATATAGCCATAAAAACAAACCGATCATGGCGGGATAGAATAGATAGGCGAGCCCCATGCGCCATAATACGAGCCAATAGCGCCGCATTATCTGCCTACTCCAGTTCTCGAGGCAAAATAAGGTCTATAAATTTCCAGCTTGCGGGGGATAGCCAGTGCCCCTCGGCTTTGCGTTCTAATACGGTGCAGGCCCCTGTGGGGTAGTCATGGTAATGTCCTGTGAAATGGTGATGCAACTCACCCCATCCAGGATTATGGCCCAAAAGCATTAAAGGCTGGTCGGGTTCTACACGATCATCACATATGGAGAGTACATTTTGTGCACTGGCATGATAGAAACCTGAAATATATTCAATCTGTTGAGCGCCGGGAATAGCACGAATAAGGCGCAACGCGGTCAGGCGAGTGCGTGTAGCGTCAGATGACCAGATAACATCAGGTGCAAAACCCCTAGCATACAAGACTTCTCCCACAGCTGTCGCCGCGCGTTCGCCGCGTTTATTCAAGGGACGCTCGTGATCTCTTTGGGTTCTGTCAGCCCAGGATGATTTAGCGTGTCGCATGAGGAGTAGGCGTGGGAGCATAGGTTCTTTATCGAAGTGAATTGCTTTATTGGCAAGAGGATAATAGCGTTGTTTTGCATTGGAGGACTAGGCTGTGCTTTTGAGAAGATTCGATCAGCATGTAAAATCTCAAAACTGGGTCGCAGTGTTTTTAGATTTCGCTGTGGTTGTTGCAGGCGTTTTTCTGGGCATCCAGCTTGGGAACTGGAATGAAGTACGGCAAGTCAAAACGAGTTATGTACAAGCCAAAACAAGAATGGTTTCAGAACATAAGGCCAATATTGACGTTGTAGATGAATTCTTAACCTCGGCTGATGCCCGGTTGATATTAACACGAGATGCCATAGAGGTCCTAAGGAATTGCGAAACGGGTGTAGAGGCTCAGAAGCTTTTGACGAGTGGTGTTAATGCCATTCGCGGCACTGGAACAGTCCGGTTTCGGCAAACGGCCTTAAAGGCAATGACAGAAAATAATGATTTTTTGTCATTAATGGCTGAAGCTGATCGGGAAGACATAAAAGAATTTGAGCGTTACCTTAATCAAGTTCAATCGACACTCAATTGGTTGGAAAATCGACCGTTTGAAAACCATATCGAAAGCGATCCAAATATCGGTCATGGGGAGTTAACGACGTTTTCTGCTGACGAACATGCGATGATAAGACCGTTAACTGTCTTAAAGCCTGTGTCTGAAATTTGTCAGGACAGAAATCTTCTGTCTAAATTTTATTTATGGGAACGGACTGCTACATTTCAGACATATCGAGCGCGTCAGATTAAACAGCAAATCTCGCAGCGTTTGGATAGTCCTTCTGACGAGTAAATAAAAACCCGGCACGAAGGCCGGGTTTTGTAAATCGATAATGAAAAGTAAGTTTACTCTTCTTCGCCTTTGGATACTGCAGGCGTTTCAGCTTCCTCTGCTGTTTCTTCAGCATCGTCGAAACCTTCTGGCACAAAATCATCATCAAACATTTCTGCTGCGATCTCAGCGCGTTCAGCCGCGGCCGCCTCGGCATCCGCTTTAGTTTCTTCGAGCTGGGATGCGATAACATCTTCACCGCGAGCTTGACGTTCAGCTTCGTCTTCAGAACGTGCAACGTTGACTGTCACAGTTGCTGAAACTTCAGGATGTAGTTTGATTTCAATCTCATGCAAGCCCAAAGCTTTGATTGGGGTTTCCATTTTGATCATGTTACGCTTAACCGCGCCAGACATGGCTTCAACAATATCCCGCGTAGAAACGGAACCATATAGTTGACCTGTTTCGCCGGCTTTACGAATGATAACGTAATTGTTGCCGTCAATAGACTGGCCTTCATCAGCCGCTTTATTGCGGGCTTCAGCATTGCGGGCTTCAAGGAATTCGCGTTCTGCTTCAAACCGGGCCAAATTGGCTTTGGTCGCGCGCAGTGCTTTTTCCTGTGGCAATAAGAAGTTACGAGCGTAACCGGGCTTGACGCTAACTACTTCGCCCATGCCGCCCAATTTTTCAACGCGTTCTAAAAGAATGACTTCCATGACGCTCTCCTTATTTCGTTTCGTAAGGCAGTAGAGCCAGGAAACGGGCGCGTTTAATTGCGCGGGCCAGTTCTCTCTGCTTTTTGCGGGAAACAGCTGTGATACGAGACGGGACAATTTTTCCCTTTTCTGACATATAACGCTGCAAAAGCTTCGGATCCTTATAGTCGATATTCAGACCATTATCGCCAGAAAAAGGGCAGACTTTTCTGCGGCGCTTAAACGGCGTACGGGATGGAAGGTTTTCAATTTTGATATCGGATTTTTTAGCCATGATTAATCTCTCCGTTCTCTGCGCTTACGCTCTTCGCGCTTGGCAAGGATAGGTGAGGCATCATCGCTGAAATCATCTACGCGAATGCTCATATAACGCAAAATGTCTTCATTGATACGGTGCTGACGCTCGATTTCGTGAATGACTTTTGGTTCTGCGCTGATTTGCAGAAGATTATAATGAGCCTTACGGTTCTTTTTCAGGCGATAAGCCAGGTTGCGTAGTCCCCAATATTCAACGCGCTCAACTGAGCCGCCCATATTTTGAACTTTTTTACTTAGATTTGCGACATTTTCTTCAATTTGTGTCGGAGAAATGTCTGGACGTGAAATGATCACGTGCTCGTATAGAGACATGTTTAGCCTTCATGTTTAAGGATGCGGCGTAAAAGGCGATAGAAGGTTTACCTTTACGATGGCTCCATATGATATTTCGGCCCCATGCCGAAAGGGATCAGACAGACCGCAGCCGTTGATGGCGGCCTAATACAGGACTTAGCCGCAGATTCAAGTGTTTTTATGATTTAGTCTGGATCAATCCAGATTTGCACGAAGGCCTAATGTATAGTCGGTCAGCATATCTTCGATATCCGTCACAGGGTCTTGGGGAACCCCTTTACTTTGTGTGCGTGTAATCAACTCCGCCGCTGGTGCCATCTGGGCTTCAGCAGCGGGGGCATCATCAGACTTTGGTAAGATATCTGGTTCAGCGGCCGCTTGTGATGGTTGTCTTCTTTGTGAATTGAGTGATAAGGCTGCCGCTACCTCGCGGTATTTCTGGTCCAAATCATGAGCGAATTGTTTGGATTTCAACAATTCTTCTTCAGCTGAATGAAGTTGTCCGCTTTGTTGTTGCAGATTTTTCTCAAGCCGTTCGCGTTCAAGTTCCTGAGTCGTGCGTTCTTTACGAAGAACCGACATATCTCTAGCTGTGCTTTCAATGATGTTTTCTTTAACACGTAAAGTATCATGAAGCTCAACAATTTTTGCTTCCAAATCAGCAATTCGCTCATCCCGCTTCAGAATGTTGAACTCATATTGGGTTTTGAAACCGCGTATGTCTTCGTGAACGCCAGTTATTTCGCCTTTCATTTGTGTATTCTGTCGCTGAGCTTCGGAAAAGGCATTACGTAAATCGGATAATTGGTCCCGTAATTTTTCACGATTTTGCGTTTGATCTGTAACATCAATTTTAAGGGTTTCGATTTGCTTGGCAAAACTGAGTTTCTCATTGGTTACGAAGTCAAGTTGTTCGGTAATTTCAGTGATTTTTTTTCGCAAACTCATGTTTTCGCGTTTTTCAACTTCAAGGTCAGTTTCCGTCCTATCATTTCTTAAACGATATTCTTCCTGGCGTTTACTCAGCTCCTGAATATTTCTCTCAGCATGTTCGAAGTTTTTGACGCTTTGAGCCAATTTGCTTTGCGTGGCGTCTAATTCGCTTTGAGCATCGCCGTAGCGTCTCTGCAGGTCTTCGAGGGAAGAGGTTAACTGCCCCAGTTTTATTTGTCGTTTTTCCAGTTCGGACTCCAGCATGCGTTTTTCAGATTTTAGCGCACGGTTCTCTGGCTCGAGGCGATCAAGTAACGAGAAATCTACTTCGGCCCTTTCGATGAAGCTATTAAGGGTTTCCGCGCGCTGTTGCGCGCGGCGATAAAGGGCTTCTCCCTGCTCAATATCTGTCGTAATTCTCGCGATATTCGTCCGCATTTCGCCAAGATTTACACGCTTTCCTGTTGATGGTGTAGGTCTTGTGACAGGGGCCACAAGATCAGGCGCTATATCTGGCTGTAAAATTTCAGTTTCAGCTTCGCTATGGTCAGTTTCATTCATTTCGGAATCTATGTCCTTTTGAGTTGCGATTTGATTGTCGTCTTCGTTAATTGCCATTTCTATTTCGTCTTTCGTTGTGACGTCTTGATTGTCAATTTCATCTAGTTCGCCGTCTTTAACGTCCATGTCGTGATCTACAGACATGGTGGCGTAATTCACATTTGAGGGTTTAATTGCAACGGTTCGAATATCGATAGGATCGGGGGTTTGAATTTCATGCTGATCGGCTTGTTGAGTCGACTCATCGCCATGTTCAGATTTATCATCACCTTTGAGAATGTTGAGTGCTGTTTTATAGGTTTCGTCACTCAGCAGGTCGTCAACGGATTTTTTGGTTTTTACCGGGTCGTCTACGAAGGGCTCTAGCTGGGAATCTGTGTTGTTATTAGTATCGGATCTGGGAGTTTTCTCATCGTTAAGGATGGATCTTATGACATTCTGCTCTTGCTCTGTCAGAGAGCTGATGGAAGGCATGGCATCTTCTTCGTCTTTTGGAATATCAGTAAAAGGGTCAAAACCATCGCCTGCAGTCAAAGAAGCCGTTTCGTCGAGTACTGTTTCTTCAGCTTCATTCGACTTGTCCCCGGTTTTCTTATTCGAAAATCGCTTAAAAATTGACATAGGAATCGGTTCCGATAGATTCGCGTTTTTAATTTAATGAAGACACAGGCTTAACGAAGCCTTAAACATCCCGTTAAAAGCGCGTTTTAATATAGACTATTCAACAAAATGGAGAATGAGCGAGCATGAATTTCGCATTTATATTTCCTGGCCAGGGCAGTCAGTCTGTTGGCATGGGGCAGTCATTGGCCGATGCCTTTCCGTCTGCAAAGGCCGCGTTTCAAGAAGTAAACGACGCGCTGGGTCAAAATTTATCAAAACTAATGTGGGCTGGTCCTATTGAGGATTTGACTTTAACGTCCAATGCACAGCCAGCTTTAATGGCAACATCCATTGCCGCTATGCGGGCTTTAAAAGATGAGTTCGAAGTCGATGTAACGGCCGCGAAATTTGTCGCGGGACATTCCTTAGGTGAGTATTCAGCTCTTTGCGCTGCCGGCGCTATACCGCTTGCAAAGACGGCAGAGCTTCTAAGACTTCGCGGAAATGAAATGCAGGCGGCAGTTCCTGTCGGGGCAGGTGCTATGGCAGCCCTGCTAGGAGCTTCAATTGAAGATGCTGAAGCTGCCGTTTTAAAAGGGCAGGAAGTCGGTATCTGCCAGATTGCAAATGACAATGCGACGGGGCAAATCGTTTTGTCAGGAGAGAAAGCCGCTGTTGAAAAAGCTGCCGCAGCTGCGCGAGAAATGGGTGTTAAAAAAGCTATGATGCTGCAAGTGTCAGCCCCGTTTCATTGCGATATGATGGCGCCTGCTGCTAGCGCGATGAAAGATGCGCTTGCGGATACAGTCATAGCCGAACCGCGCCTGCCGGTTGTCAACAATGTTACTGCGCGTCCTACAACTGACACTGATCAGATTAGGGACGATCTGGTAACTCAGGTTACAGGCCGCGTGCGATGGCGCGAATCTATTGAATGGATGGCGGAAAATGGCATAGAAAGTTTCGCGGAACCGGGTTGTGGTAAAGTATTGACCGTGATGTTGCGGAGAATCGTTAAGGGTGTAGATGGGGCGGCTTTAAACTCTCCGGAAAGTCTTGAAGCCTTTGCCGAAAAACTAAAAGGATAAATGATGTTTGATCTTAACGGAAAACGGGCACTCGTCACAGGCGCCACTGGTGGATTAGGCGGCGCGATCGCCAGAAAATTACATGCTCAGGGCGCAAGCGTAGCTTTATCAGGAACAAGAGCTGAAAAACTGGAGGCATTAGCTGTCGATCTGGGTGAGCGCTGCGCCGTTACGCCGTGTAACCTATCTGACCCGGATGCCGTTGATGGTCTGGTTGGGCAAGCAACAGAAGCCTTGGGCGGTGGAATTGATATTTTAGTCTCAAATGCGGGGTTAACCCGGGACGGTCTTTTGATGCGAATGAAGGATGAGGACTGGGAAACTGTACTGCGCGTCAATTTAGAGGCATATTTCCGCTTATCCAAAGCATGTCTGCGCGGGATGATGAAGGCCCGATTCGGACGTATTATAGGAATCACATCAATTGTTGGCGTTACCGGTAACCCTGGGCAAACAAATTATGCTGCTTCAAAGGCCGGCATGATTGGGTTTTCCAAATCACTGGCCCAAGAAGTCGCTAGCCGGGGCGTGACTGTTAACTGCATTGCACCTGGGTTTATTGCTTCGCCAATGACAGATGCGCTGAATGACACCCAAAAAGAAGCCATTTTAGGCAAAATTCCTTCTGGAACATTGGGTTCTGGAGAGGATATCGCCAATGCTGCTTTATATCTTGCGAGTGAAGAGGCCTCCTATGTGACTGGTCAAACCCTGCATGTGAATGGTGGCATGGCTATGATTTAGTGTATTTTTGCCCTCTAGTCAGGGCAAAATAGGTGTGTTACTCACCGCCTGAACGGAATACGGGGTTGTTTTTTGTTTTAGAACTCCTATTTCAGGGCCTGAACCGCCGCATGTTGCGGCTTAACTCAAGGAAATGATATGTCAGACATTTTAGACCGCGTAAAAAAGATGGTCGTAGAGCATCTAGATGCGGATGAAACTAAAGTGACAGAAAAAGCTCACTTTATTGATGATCTGGGCGCTGACAGCCTGGACACAGTTGAACTCGTTATGGCTTTTGAAGAAGAGTTCGATATTGAAATTCCGGATGACGCTGCAGAGCATATCCAAACAGTTGGTGACGCTGTTAAGTTCATTTCCGAAAAAGCCGGTTAAGTCGGTTTACGTTAGGCAATGCGACGGGTTGTTGTTACAGGGCTAGGACTTGTATCGCCCGTCGGTTGCGGCGTTTCCACTGCATGGGAACGCATTAAATCGGGCCAATCAGGTGCCGGTAAAATCGAACATTTTGAGACTGAGGATCTAGCTTGCAAAATTGCAGCTATGGTGCCTAAAGTCGATGGTCAAGGCGGCGGCGGCCCGGATATTGAGGGGTCTTTTGATCCCGATAATGTCATGCCAGCGCGTGAGCGCAAACGCATTGATGAATTCATCCTTTATTCTATAGCGGCAGCAGATGAGGCCATTGCCGATTCAGGCTGGCAGCCCGGCGAAGATGATCTTGAAGGCCAGGAACGGACAGGGGTGTTATTTGGATCCGGGGTCGGTGGGTTACAAACCACTTATACCGCGTCGCTAACCCTGGCCGAAAAGGGGCCAAGACGGCTTTCACCTTTTGTTATTCCGGGTATGTTGATCAACCTTGCATCCGGACAGATTTCTATTCGTCATGGGTTTAAAGGCCCTAACCACAGTGTTGTGACGGCCTGTGCGACCGGAGCTCATGCCATCGGTGATGCGGCGCGCCTTATCATGCATGGCGATGCGGACGTTATGATTGCTGGCGGAGGCGAAGCCGCAATTTGCCGCCTTGGAATTGCCGGTTTTGTGGCCTGCCGGGCTATGACTACCGGTTACAACGATACGCCCAAAAAAGCGTCGCGTCCTTATGATGATGGACGCGATGGGTTTTTGATGGGCGAGGGCGCAGGCGCGCTGGTCCTCGAAGAGTATGAGCATGCCAAAGCTCGCGGCGCTAAAATTTACGCAGAATTCAAAGGTTATGGCCTCTCTGGTGACGCCTATCATATCACGACTCCTGCGCCAGGTGGAAATGGCGGCTATCGGGCTATGAAAGCTGCTTTGGACAATTCAGGTCTAGATGTTTCAGATATAGGTTATGTCAATGCCCACGGAACCTCGACCCCTGTGGGAGATGAGCTTGAAATTCGTGCTGTAGAGCGACTTTTCGGAGGCAATCCTGACGGCGTGTGCATGTCTTCGACCAAATCTATGACAGGGCACCTTCTTGGGGCTGCTGGGGCTATCGAAACAATATTCACGATTTTGGCTTTGCGTGACCAGATTGCGCCGCCGACCCTGAACTTGGATAATCCGAATGTAGAAACCAGTATTGATCTGGTGCCTCATACGGCCAAACCTATTAATTGCAATGCTGCTATGTCTAATTCCTTTGGGTTTGGCGGAACCAATGCTGCCCTGATTTTCGCTAAAGCACCTTAATCTGACATGACACGGGGTAAGAAGCTTTCCAAACGCGTCGATAATATTACCCAAACCACAGAGCCTGCGTCCGAGCAACAAACCCCTGAAAAGACAGGTAAAGGCCTGCTTTATTTTATCGGGTTTATGGGACTGTTGACTTTGGGCGCAGGGATTGTTTTCGCGGGTTGGAATTTCCTTCAATATAAATTTGTTGCTAAGGGCCCGCTGACAGCGGAGCATGTTTTCACTGTTCCCAAAGGTGCCGGAACTTCTTCTATTGCTGCTAAACTCGAAAAAGAAGGCGTCATTGAAAAGGCCGACTTGTTTAAGCTGATGATCCGTATGGATAAGGTTGACGGCAGTTTAAAAGCCGGGGAATTTGCAATTCCAGCCGAAGCCAGTCAGCGAGATGTGTTGACTATCCTTAAGGATGGCAAAGCCATTTTATACCCGTTTACAGCGCCGGAAGGCCTGACATCTGCCCAGATTATTCGCGCTATGTCTAGCGTAGAGACCTTGATCGATGATGAACCTGAGCTTCCGGCAGAGGGTACGCTTTTGCCGGAAACTTATATGACGCCTCGCGGTATGTCTCGATCGTCGCTTATTGCGAAAATGCAAAAAGCCCAAACAGATTTGATTGATGAGTTATGGGAAAAGCGCGCAGACGATCTTCCTGTTAAAACAAAACACGAAGCAATTATATTGGCCTCTGTGGTCGAAAAAGAAACAGGCGTTACGTCCGAGCGCGATGTGGTAGCGGGCGTATTTATCAATCGATTGAACAAAGGGATGCGTCTGCAATCCGACCCTACGATTATTTATGGAATTTCCAAAGGTGAACCTTTGGGGAGAGGTATAAGGCGCAGCGAAATTGACCGAAAGACTGATTGGAATACTTATCAGATCGATGGTCTACCCAAGACACCGATTTGTAATCCTGGCCGGGATGCCATAGCTGCCGTTCTCAATCCTGCAAAAACCGACTATATTTATTTTGTGGCAGATGGAACTGGCGGACATGTTTTTGCCAAGACCCTTGCAGGTCATAATAAAAATGTTGAAAACTGGCGTAAGATTGAACGCAAGCGAAAGCGGACCGCGGCCCAGGCTAAGCAGGACTAAAGATGGATATTCAGGCTTTAAAATCTCACCGACGCGGTTTGATGATTATCCTGTCATCACCTTCAGGAGCAGGCAAAACGACTCTCACGCGCCGCCTCATGGCGGAGAACAGCGATATGACCATGTCAGTGTCGGCCACTACGCGCCGCCCGCGCCCCGGCGAAGAGGATGGTAAAGACTATTATTTTGTGTCTAAGGATGAGTTCTCAGCCATGATTGATGAAGATCAGTTTTTAGAACATGCTAAGGTTTTCGATAATTATTATGGTACGCCGCGCGGCCCTGTAGAGGCTTCATTAGCCGAGGGCAAAGACGTTATTTTTGATATTGATTGGCAGGGTGCACAACAACTCACACAGGCGGCGTCGGACGATTTGGTTAAAGTTTTTATTCTGCCGCCCAATATGCAGGAACTGGAAAAGCGTCTGCGTTCGCGCGCGCAGGACAGTGATGAAGTTATTGCAAAGCGCATGAGTAAGAGCGAAGCAGAAATCAGTCACTGGGCGGAATACGACTATGTGCTGGTCAACGATGATGTAGATATGGCTATGGCTGAACTGTCGGCGATTATAATTGCTGAGCGCCAGAAGCGGAAACGGCAATTATGGCTCGGTCCGTTTGTTAAGAGATTAGTAGAAGGTGGATAAGAAGCTTGCATATTTGTGTTTGTTTCTCAGTTTAAGCTTAATACCAGCTTGTGCAGATGAACTGTTTGATGATGATAGACCTATAGGTAGGTTAGTTCCGCAGTCTCAGGCTGAAATTGACTTTATCACAAAAGCGTTAAATGATTTGCAGGAAGTATCTATCCGCGAGAACCGCGAGTATTGTGGTTATCTGGGCTATACGGCAGACGGTCTTTTTGAAATTTCCGAAATTCGAAAAGGACGCAAAGGGTCATGTAGGCCCAAATACGTACAAGATGATTTCAATATCATTGCTTCCTTTCATACTCATGGAGCTGATTCAGAAAAATATGATAGTGAACTTCCGTCATATGATGATTTAGCGGCAGATATAGAGGAGGGTGTGGACGGGTATATTGCTACGCCTGGAGGCCGGATATGGTATACGGACTCTAAGGCCCAGCGTGCGAAGTTATTGTGTGGGCGGGGTTGTGTAAAATCAGATCCGAATTTTATTAACAGGGATGACTACAAACTGCGCGCTTCTTACACTCTTGAAGAGTTGATGGACGCCACGAGTGTTCAATAAATCAATTCGTTTCGGTAAGACGTTTAAAGGCTTCTACAGATAGTTCTTCTGGTCTTTGCGTCGGATCAACACCGCAATGCCTCAACCAATCCTCTAAATCGAGATTGTATTTTTTGGCGTAGGGTTTGAGTGATTTGCGAAGCATTTTTCGGCGTTGACCAAATGCGGCCTGTGTTAATTCACCTAATAATTTCAACTGTTTAAACCGCTTATCTTCAGGCAAAACATCAAGAACGACAACAGCGCTGTCAACTTTGGGGGGCGGTGAAAAACAGTTTGCAGGAACATCAAATGCCATTCGGCACGTGCAAACGCTTTGGGAGAGTATTGCAAGTCTGCCATAGCTGGCATCTCCAGGCTTTGCGACGATTCGTTCTGCAACTTCCTTTTGGAACATCAATACGGCCTGAGACCAAAATAGCGGGTTAGCGGTCAACCAGTTCACAAGCATTTTTGTGCCTACATTGTAGGGCAGGTTGGCGGCAATCTTTATAGGAAGTTCAGAGCCGAGTTCTTTCTGTATGTGAACTTTTAAAGCGTCGTCGTGAATAATGTTTAGCCGTCCATCTGAAGCCATTTTGATGTCTTCAAGGGGGACTAAAAAACGCTCATCCATTTCTATAACTGTTACGGAACCAGCACCGTTTTTCAGCAGAGATCGGGTAAGTCCGCCGGGTCCGGGTCCAATTTCAGCAATATGAAAGCCATCAAGGGGCAGGGCGAGACGTGCGATCTTATCCGTGATATTCATATCCAAAAGGAAATGTTGCCCGAGTTTTTTATTGGCGCCCAGACCGTGAATTTGGACTGTCTGAGACAGTGTCGGGAGATTGGTGAGATCAGGCATTTGCGGATCTATAATCTGCGATTTTTCGTGCCAGTTTAATAGCTGCGATCAGGCTATCTGGCCGGGCAATGCCCTTGCCTGCAATGTCAAAGGCCGTGCCATGATCCGGAGATGTTCGTACAATAGGGAGGCCCATCGTTATGTTGACTGTATTATGAAAGTCTATGGTTTTAACTGGGATGAGTCCCTGATCATGATACATGCACAGAGCCGCATCATAATTTGAACGGGCTTCGGCATGGAACATTGTATCTGGCGGAAGTGCGTTTGTAATGTTCATACCGCCTGCACGTAATTTTTCAGCGGCTGGGTTGATAATGTTGATTTCTTCATCCCCCATAGCGCCGCCTTCACCCGCATGCGGGTTAAGCGCTGCCAAGGCGATACGCGGATTTTTAATGCCCAAATCACACTTTAATGCGCCGTGCAGAATTTTTGCGCGTTCCATTATTTTACTTATGGTGATGGATTTTGCCGCCTTCGCCACTGATTGATGCACAGTGACCAACGCGACGCGTAATTCAGAATTGGCCAACATCATTAGTGGACCGCGTGCGTAAGGCGCCTTTGTCTCTTTGGTGAGTTCGCCTAAAAATTCAGTATGGCCCGGATGTTTAAACCCTGATTTGTAGAGAACTTCCTTGGCGATTGGGTTTGTGATGATCGCGTCTGTTGTGCCGGCCAGGCAATGTTTAACGCCGCGTTCGATACTGCCAGTGATTAGTGATGTGTTTGCCGCATTGGGCTTGCCTTCAATGATTGTATCGCCAGGCGCCATATGCAAAATCGGGAGTGCCGCTTTAAAAACGTCATTGACTTCACTTGGAGCGGCAATGAGGTGAGGCCTAGGCAGGTCAAATTCTGATAGTTTGCGCGCAAATAGATCATAGGGCGCTAAAACCGCAAAAGAATGTTGCCTATCATGCCTTAATACTGACCAGGCCTTGACGGTTATTTCAGGGCCAATGCCCGCCGGATCACCCAGCGTTACAAGAAGTGGGGCTTGTGAAGCGATCAAGAGCCTATCGGATCACGATAGTGGCCTGGCGACGTAAGTCGCGCAAGTGCCGCTTGGAGGCCTGAGCCAATTGCTGATCCATAAGACGATTTTCAACTTCGTCCCGTGTGGGGATATTGGTTCCGCTGACAGAACGGTCACAAACTAATATGGACGCAACTCCGTTTGGTGTTTCGATTGGGTCAGTCAGAGACCCTACATCCGTGTCTGCAAGTTTTTCCAAAATAGGTTCAGACAGGTCAGAGGCTTTAAGCTCTCCCATATCAGCCGAGCGTAGATCTTCATGGACGTCAATATCCGAGGACAGAGTGTCACAAGATGTGATTTCCCCCTTCAGGGCTAGCAATTTGCCTTTGGCTGCATCTTTTTCGTTCTGAGTTTCAACCTGGTAATTGATCTGCTTGAGCTTATAGAGCGTGTCTGTTTCAGAAGTCTGTGTTTCAAGAAGGGCCACAACATATACGCCGCCTGGGACTTGAATCGGCTGCGATACGCTACCAGCTTCCATTTGCGTGATGGCTGCGTCGATTTCCGGACGTAACTCGCCGGCTCGTACCCATCCAATGACGCCGCCATTGTTTGCGGATGGAGCTGATGAAAATTGCTGGGCTAAGAGCGGGAAGGGCGCGCCTTGCTGGACCTGCGCGATCATGGCCCTGGCACCTTCCATAGCGCCGTCTATTCCGCCAATATCCGGAGTGGCTTCGATATAAATTTCTGCAACGCGAAAACTGGGTTTTGATGCACTTGCCGTCAGACGGTTCAGGGTTTCGTTGATTTGTGCATCACTGATACGAATGCGTGAACCATATAGACCATTGACGATACGTTGCCAGGCGATTTCTGATTCGACCTGACCCCGTAATGTGTTCAGCGAAATACCTGCTTGAGCCAGACGCTGAGCAACCTCTTGCGGATCAAGTCCATTACGGCCAATCAGCCGCGCCACGGAACGATCAATTTCCTGGTCTGAAATAGTTTGCTCGTATTTTTGTGATTCCTGTATTTGAATTTTCTCATCTACCAGGTTTTTAAGGGCCTGTGCCTGCACGCGCTGCAATGATTCTTCGGTGCGTTCCACGCCTGTTGTGGCCAGCATGAAGAGAACACGTTGACGTAAATCATGGCTCGTGACGATGTCGTCATTAACGACGGCGGCAATACCGTGGCTCATTTGTGCGCTGCTGCTCATTGGAACCGCTAATGAGGCTAGAATAGCTGTGGTCGCTAAAACTGTTGTCTTGAACATTGCGTGTGTCATAACACTGTCCTGTTTCCTAATATTTGCGCGGACTATACTTATATTTGCCGCTGTTTCAATTCTGTATATCACTAAAATTTACAGTCTATCCGTCCTCAATTCGGCTAAGGTAACTAATGCCGCAGGCCATCACAAATAGCGGTATAATCCACACGGCCATACGGGCTGAAATAGAGCCAGCTTCGCCGAATGCTCCGATCATATTTTCGATGAAAAATACGCCAAATCCAATGGCAGCCCCAGTTAGCATAAAGCGTAATGTGCCGCCTTCGCGAGTGAGCCGCATGGATACAGCCGCCGCAATCACGCTCATTGCTATGAGCGTTAAGGGCAGAGAGAGAAGTTTATGAAAGCGGATTTGAAGGGCAGTGCTGGAAAATCCAGCTTGACGCATATCCCGTATGCGGCCGGGCAAATCCCATATGGGCAATAGGCCTGAATTGGTTTGGGTTTCCTGCAATTGTCTGGCGGTTATGGTTGTTGGTAGAGATAAAGCCTGGATAGGTTGCTGCGAGCCATCGGGACGGCTTTCGATAACGTCAGTCAGTTGCCAATAGCCGGTAGGTAGTAACACGGCTTCTTTCGCGTCAAAACGATGACTGAAAATAAGATCACCCTGCGTATCAGTTTCGAACATAGTGAATTCGGGAGACATCAACTTACGCTGAATAAGGTCAACTTGTGGCGCATAAATGACAGTTTGCTCAAATTCTGTTCCATCACGCAGCCAAATTGTTTCCTGTGATTGCGCATTCGCTTCGCCCAGGTAACTGGTTTTGAGAGTTTCATAGCCTCGCATGGCGCTGGTTGCGAGTGGATTAAAAATCACAGACCACAAAATACCCAAAACTAAAACAACGAAAACAGCAGGTCTTAAAAACCGCCAAGCAGATAGACCAGATGCGCGCATTACTATCAGTTCGCTTCGCCGGTTCATGCCATATAGCGCCCCCATTATGCCAAACAAAACCACAAATGGGATTGTTTGTTCAATTAACTGAGGCGTTTTAAGCGCCGTTAATAATAGCACCTGTCCTGTATTCAGATTGGCATCGGCTCCTATGTCACGATTGCTCTCAACGAAGTCCACAAGCATGATGATGGAGGTAACAATCACAAAGGCCATCAGAATGCCTTTAAATGCTCGCCAGGCAATATATCTGCTGAGCACCTTCATGTTGTGGGCACCGGTATTTTGGCAGCCCGGCGGGAGATCATGCGTTTTAAATTACCTGCGCGGTTTCGGTTGAGCAGGTACCATAAGCAAATCAGGCAGACCGCAATTGGAATGCCGTATTGCAATGCATTCAATGCTGGTGTGGCCTCGCTGGCTGTTGTCATGGCAAAGCCGACTAATCTCAACCCAAACCCGAGAACTGCGCAGATCGCTATGCGGCGGCCATAACCCATTCGCTGAAATTGTCCGCGTACCAAAAATGCTAAAGCCAGTAACGTGAGCGCCAGATTGTAAAGTGGCGTTGCCAATCGGGCATGCCCCTCAGCAATCAGGCCTCGGTGAAATTTTTTTGAGGCTTGATCCACGGTACTTGGAAAAAACAACTCATGTAAAAATCTGTCGGAGGATTTAAGTCTCAAATTCATGTCAAAAGCCATGATTTCCGAAAGGTCAATTTGGTAGCTGTTAAACGTGATGGGGGAGAAGCTGCCATCGCCTTCAATTTGTTGGATAATACCATCCTCCAGAGTCAGCCGGGCATTATCATTTGAGCGTGTGATGTAGCCCTGCTTGGCCGTATAAGTGCTGACGACTTCGCCGCGAGAATCCCTGATTAAGACATCAGCCATTCGCCCATTTGGCAACATTTCGCGCGTATAGACTGTTAAATCTTTAGTTGGAGTTGCAAATTCACCAGGCCGGACCATTTGCGATGCGATGTCTGTGCGAACTTTTAACAGTTCTTGGCGCATGCTGCGAAAGGAAAGGGGTTGTACCAACAGATTGATCAGTAAATGAGCAATCATGGCCCAGCAGGCCAAGCGCACAAACGGGGAAGATATTTGCCAAGGGCTGGAGCCAACAGATTTAGCCACCGCCATTTCACTATCCACGTTTAATCTGTTCACAGCGTAGATGACTGCTATGAAGACAGCCAAGGGAATAATGATGCCAATGAGCTGCGGTAAGGCCAGCAGGGTGATGTAAAAAAAAGTGAAAGCTGATTGCCGATTTTCAACGATTAAATCCAGTGTTGAAAGGCTTTGCGTAAGCAATGCCAGAGTGGCCAGTCCTAATAATGTGATGACCAGAGGCCAAAAAGCCTGCTTCCAGAAATATGACTGTAGTCTGGTCATTCAGAATCGTTTCATTTTCGCGATAAATTACGTTTTAGCCTTCTAATATAGCTGCCTTTAGTTTACCACTGCCGCAATATAAAAATACGGCAATGTTTGAAGCCGAAATATGACATGGAGATTTGCGTTGAAAATCACATTTACAGGCGGAAAACCAGCCACGAGCGGGATTGCAGTATTACCTGTGTTTGAGGGTAATAAGAGCTTTGGAAGCGTAAAAGACTACATCAAGGCTGGCGGGGCGCAGTATAAAGACGCCGCAAGTGCCGCAAAGTTTAAAGGTAAAAGCGGTCAAGTCTTTGATGTCTATGCACCAAAAGGTGTGAAGACCTCGCGTTTACATGTAGTTGGCGCTGGTAAAAAAGATAAGTTTGACGCTGAAATGTTTGCCGCCAAGGTGACCAAATCACTCTTGATGAGCGGTGAAACCGCTGTGACTTTCCATTTAGATGGTCTCGATATATCAGCCGATGATGCGGCGCGCGCTGCAGTTGGTGCGCGGTTGGCGGCTTATCGTTTTGATAATTACAAAACCAAGCTAACCAAAGATAAAAAGCCCAGCCTGACAACTGTTCGTGTGACCTATGATAGTGCGGCCAAGGTCAAAAAGGCTTATGACAATTTCCACGGACCGGTTTGCGATGGTGTTATTTATGCCCGTGATTTGGTCAATGAACCTCCTAATAAAATTTATCCAAAGTCATATGCTGCCCGCGTGAAAAAGCTCGAATCTCTGGGTCTGAAAATCGAGGTTCTTGGGGAAAAGAAGATGAAGGCTCTGGGCATGAATGCCTTGATCGGAGTCGGTCTTGGTTCAGCTCGCGAATCTCAGATGGTTGTGATGCGTTGGAATGGCGGTAAAAAAGGTGCCAAGCCAGCTGCGATTATCGGGAAGGGCGTTACCTTTGATACAGGCGGTATTTCACTTAAACCCGGAGCGGGCATGTGGGATATGAAAGGCGATATGGGCGGATCAGCAGCCGTAGTTGGCGCAATGATTGGAATTGCAGGCCGAAAAGCCAAAGCAAATGTTGTTGGAATTATTGGTCTTGTTGAAAACATGCCTGACGGAAAAGCACAACTGCCCGGTGATGTTGTAAAGTCCATGTCTGGTCAAACCATTGAGGTCTTAAATACTGACGCTGAGGGCCGCTTGGTGCTCGCTGATGCGCTTCATTATGCCAATACAAAATATAAACCTGCCGCCATGATCAACCTTGCGACACTCACCGGCGCAATTATCATCTCGCTGGGCCATGAGCATGCGGGTGTATTCTCTAATGATGATGCGCTGGCCGAACAGATTGCGTCTGCATCTGAAGGGTCAGGTGAGCGGAGTTGGCGTCTGCCACTTCTGCCAGAATATGATAAGCTGCTGAACACGCCCAATGCCGATATGAAAAATATTGGCGGCCGTGAGGCGGGTTCTATCACAGCGGCTCAGTTCCTAAAGCGGTTTGTAGGTGATACCCCTTGGGCTCATATTGATGTCGCCGGAACAGCCATGAAGAATAAACGTCACGATCCACGCGAAACAACCTTTGGCACAGGATATGGCGTACGCCTGCTTAATCACTGGATTGCCGATAATTACGAGGGCTAGCTGATTGACCGAATACTGGTTCTATCATCTGGAAACATCCATGCTCGAGGGGGTCTTGCCTGAGTTGTTAGACAAAACCCGCGAGCGCGGTTGGCGAGCTTTGGTAAAAATGCCGGAAGATCGCCTTGATGAAATGGACAAGTTTCTCTGGACTTATAAGGATGACGGATTTCTGCCCCATGGACGGGATGATGAACCCTTATCGGACCAGCAGCCTATATTATTATCCAGTACTGCGACCAGTAGCGAAGGGCATGATTGCGTTTTTCTGGTTGATGGTGCCGAGATGGAAATCGCCGCCGCTACAGAGCGCTGTATCGTGATGATTGATGGCCGCGATGATATGCGCGTAAACTCAGCGCGTGCCCTTTGGAAGAAGCTCAAAGCCACTGAAGCAAATCTGTCCTACTGGCAGCAGGATGAGCGCGGTAAGTGGGAGAAAAAGGCCTAACTTCAAAGCTGTATTTTCTTATATCTATAAGTTTATGAATTCGCAGAGCCTGCTAGGCTTTACATCATGATTCGCGTGCTAGCTATTTTATCCATGTTGTTTTTAGTCGGCTGCCAAACAGGCCCTCAGGGAACGTCCGGAACTTTCCCGCGGCCAGGGCAAGGGCAATATGTAAGGCCAGATTATCTTAATCCCGCTCCTTTGCCGCGTATTCCGCCCGTTGATGCCTGTCGTTCGCAGCTCTATCAGGGGCTGGTAGGCCAGTCAGAGGGCGCGATTTTCATTCCAGGCCTACCGGGTTCAAAAAGGGTGATTAAACCTGCTTTTGACGAAGGGTTTGGGTATAGTCAGGAAGAAACATTCGGCGATGATCCGCCTTTATTGGAAATTCGGGACTATCTGCCGGGACAAAGCCTTTATGCGCCGTCTATCCGTACGCCGGGCTCATTACTCGAAGCAGCTGATTATGATCTGTCTCGCCTTACTATTGAGGTGGATGAGCAGGGATACGTACAGGAAATTCGCTGCGGCTAGAGCGGGTGCTAGATTGTAAAATCGACGACTTTACGACCTTCGAGTCTCAGGCCGATTTCGCCCCTTAAAAGTTTCAAAGCATCTTCGCCAAATACTTCGCGACGCCAACCTGAAAGAGCAGGAACTTCAGCGCGTTCACCAAAAGCTGCAATCTGATCAATGTCCTTTTGCGAGGCCACCAGACGCGGGGCGATATCTACATATTCAGTGCGCAGTCTTAAGAGCGTTCTCAGCATCTCTGCTGTTGGCCCAATATTAGGCGGCATGTGGCGCGGCTTTGGTACAGGCGGTGCGTAAGTGTCGATATTTTCGAGCGCGTGATTAATGTCTTCGACCAGTTTTTTAGCGGTCTCTGAGCGTTCAAACCCTTTGGGGACACCGCGTAAGGCAGCCAAAGCTTTTAGAGTGCGGGGTCTTTGCTGGGCAATGTCATAAAGCGCATCATCTTTTAAAACCCGCCGTCTCGGGATGTTGCGGTCAATAGCTTTGCGTTCGCGCCACGCCGCCGCCGCTTTGAGAACTGTAAGGTATTCTTTTTTGGGCCGCCTGATTTTGAGCCGTTCCCAAGCACCCTCAGGATTATTGCGGTATAGGTTTTCGTCAAGTTGTGGCTGCATTTCTTCAGTGACCCAGGCCAGCCGCCCGCGGTCTTTGAGTTCATCAACCATGCCGGGATAAAGGTCCCGCAAATGGGTAACATCACCCATGGCATATTTAAGTTGTTTTTCGGATAAAGGTCGTTTCGACCAGTCTGTGAACCGTGCGCCTTTATCCAGCTCGCGATCAAGCCGTCCTTTGACGAGAGCTTGATATCCGACAGAATCTCCAAAGCCTAAGGCCATGGCTGCGATTTGCGTGTCGAATACGGGTGTAGGGACACTGCCCATTATGTGATAAAAAATTTCCAAGTCCTGTCGGGCGGCATGCATGACTTTCGGGACGGACTTATCAGAGAGCAGATTGGTTAACGGCGCTAAATCAATGCCCTCAGCCAGAGGATCAATGATGACTTCGTCTTCATCTGTCGAGGCCTGTATCAGGCATAATATGGAATAAAACGTGCTTTCACGCATAAATTCAGTATCGACACATACAAAGGGTCTGTCTTTGGCTTTAGCGCAAAAAGCCGCTAGATCGTCGGTTGTTTTAATAGTCTGAATCGTCATGCAGCGGACATAGTCGCGCTCAACATGATTGTCACGATTTTTGTTTCAGATGCTTAATCAGGCCTTCGCTGGCATCTTCGATAAGATCCAGCACATGTTCGAAGCCATTGGCGCCTCCGTAATATGGGTCTGGGACTTCATCCATATTTTGTTGACTGAAATCGAGAAATAAACGCAAACGCGCTTGAGAACTCTTTGGAGCTCTATCCATCAAATGTGTAAGGTTTTTCCGATCCATAGCGAGGATGTAATCAAAGTCTTCAAAGTCAATATCCTGTACGGCCCGGGCAGTCTGACCGGCAAAATCATAACCACGGGATTTGCCGGCTGCCATAGCCCGAGGGTCTGGGGTTTCACCTTGATGCCAGGCCCCTGTTCCGGCGCTGTCAATAAATACATCCAATCCGGCATCTTTGGCTTTGTGTCGAAAAACAGCTTCAGCCGTAGGAGACCGGCAAATATTTCCAAGGCATACAAAAAGGATTTTGGGTTTCTGCATAAGTTTGCGATAGAATGAGTCATGGGAAAAATCAAAAACATTGTCGTTCTAACTGGTGCTGGCATATCGGCGGAAAGCGGAATTCGTACCTTTCGGGACACGGGAGGGCTATGGGAGGACCATTCCATAGAAGAAGTTGCTACGCCCCAGGGTTATGCGGCTAATCCAGAACTGGTTCTAAGGTTTTACAATGCGCGCCGGGCGCAACTGGGCACAGTCAAGCCCAATCCCGCCCATTTTGCTCTGGCCAGGCTTGAAAAAAGCCTGCTCTCTAAAGGGGGCTATCTTACTATTGTAACGCAAAATGTTGATGATTTACATGAGCGGGGCGGAGCTGAAAATGTTATTCACATGCATGGCGAGCTGTTATCACAGTGGTGCCGAGCCTGTGATCACAAGTTTCGCAGTGACGCGGCTTTTACGCTGAGTAGCACTTGCGCCAAATGCGAAGGGGTTGGTAAAATAAGACCTGACATCGTCTGGTTCGGTGAAATGCCTTACCGTATGGATACAATCGAAACGACAATACTGAATTGTGATCTATTTGTGTCTGTTGGGACAAGCGGCGCTGTATATCCTGCGGCGGGATATGTCCAAATGGCGAGAGGTTTGGGCAAACAGACGCTCGAGATTAATCTTGAACGTTCCGAAGGTTCTCATTTTTTTCATGAAAGCCGGCTGGGGAAAGCAGGGGAGTTGGTACCGCAATGGGTGGAAGAAACTCTACGGCAAGCAGGCACATGACGCCTTTTTCTCAAATGCGAATTCACATTTTAGGTGCTAGTGGATCAGGGACTACGACTTTTGGGCGTGCTTTAGCCAGTGAGCTGTCATTCCCATTTTTTGATACGGATGATTTTTACTGGATGCCAAGTAATCCGCCTTACGTTGAGAAGCGACCTGTCTCTGAACGTATCCGGCTTATGAAGGAATTGTTTCTTGAGCGTCCCAGATGGGTGCTTTCAGGTTCGCTAACTTCATGGTCTGAGACCTTTATACCTTATTTTGACTGTGTGATTTTTTTATCTTTAAATGACGAGCTTAGATTAAAACGATTACGTCATCGAGAAGTAACCCGATATGGGGAGGATGCTTTAAGTGAGGGCGGGGTGCATTATAAGGCATACTCAGCATTTATGAATTGGGCCAAACAGTACGAAAATGTCACCTTTGACGGCCGAAGCCGATCCGTGCATGAAAAGTGGCTGTCAAAATTAGAGTGCCAGATCATTCGGTTGAACTCAGAATACGAAGTGGATGAGTTAGTAAAGCGCGCTACGAAAGAAATTAATGTTGTATGAAATCGTTATTTGGATTGATGCGGATGCCTGTCCAGTGCGTGAGGAGTGCTATAAAGTAGCCTTGCGTCATAAGGTTCCTGTCAAAGTGGTTTCCAACAGTTTTTTACGTGTATTGGATCATCCGTTGATCGAACGCATTATTGTATCAGATGGTTTTGACGCGGCAGATGATTTTATCGCTGAAAACTGCGGTTCCGGAAGCGTTGTGATTACAGCGGATATATTGTTGGCTGATCGTATATTAAAAGCCGGCGCGATGGGCCTGTCTCCTAAAGGAGACCCCTGGACAGATGATAATATCGGAGCTGCTATAGCGACGAGAGCCATAATGGCGGATCTTCGCGCCGGGGCGCTTGGCGAAAACATTGGAGGCCCCAAGCCCTTTACTCATGCTGACCGTTCGAAGTTCTTGCAATCGCTTCACAACATGATTGAACGTTTAAAACGCGCGTGAAGCGAGCACTTGATCTATTTGCGACTTATTGATAAACAATAAAAAAGGAGTCGCTATGTGGTATTACCCTGGAGATGTTATTAGCGTCCGTGTACGAGGTGTGCGTCACGAAGGCATTATGACTGAACATGGCCGTGTTATTTGTAATTCTCGTCGTCATGGCGGCGTGACCGAGAGGAGCGTTCGGAACTTTGCGGAAGGACGCAAAATCAAAAACCATGGCCCGCTGAGTAATCTAAGCAGTGACATCGTTTTGGCTAGAGCGAGAGCTATGCTCGGCCGAGCCTATCATCCGGCTCAGTTTAACTGTGAACATTTTGTCCGGCACTGCTATGGTGTTGATCCCTATAGCCCGCAAAAACGTCAGGCCTTGGGACTTGCGGCTTTGGCCGCAGCTATTGCAGCGCTTTAGAACGCAGCTGAATTGAGACATCCAGCCACACTGCGTCCATCTGCCATCTAGGTAAAAAAGCTAGCCTTCCCACATGTTATGTGAAGCGGAGGCGAGTATGAAACTGCAAACCCAAATCGAGCCGAGACCTGTTCGGGATGATCTGCCGCTTGATGTTCATGTCAAACCGAAAACCGTCTCGGACAAAGTCGCCTTTGCTTTTGTTCGTTTTTTACGATTTTTTGCCGATAAATTCTTTGCCAAGCGTTATGGGCACAGAGCTGTTGTTTTGGAGACAGTTGCCGCCGTACCTGGCATGGTCGGTGGTTTGTGGCAGCACCTGACAGCTTTACGCAAAATGCGGGACGATGAGGGGTGGATCAGAACGCTTCTCGACGAGGCGGAAAATGAACGTATGCACCTGATGACATTTATAGAAATTGCTCAACCTAATTGGTTTGAACGGCTTCTGATCGCGGTCGTGCAGTTGATGTTCTATAATGCTTACTTCTTTTTATATCTGTTTGCGCCAAGAACTGCTCATCGCGTTGTCGGCTATTTTGAGGAAGAAGCGGTGATAAGCTACACTCAATATCTTGAGGAGATAGATTCAGGGCGTCACGAAAACGTGGCCGCGCCGCAAATCGCCATTGATTACTGGGGGCTACCAAAGACGGCAACTCTGCGGGATGTTGTTATCGCTGTTCGCGCAGATGAGGCCGAGCACCGCGATGTCAATCATTTCTTTGTAGACGAAATTGATCGTAAACGTGGTGAGTTTCAAGAAAAATAGGTTAGCCGTCAAAAGGCGGTAATTCTGCTTGCGCCTTTTTCGTGAGTTTGCTGCGTATTATCTTATAGGCGTTGGTTAGACGGAGTCTAAGTTCATCTTCATCTGTGTCTTCCTTGAGTAAAACCCAGGAGCGGTGGAAATAGGGAGCTTTTGTTCCTACCCCAACATCGATGAGCATTTGCGCTGTTTCTATGGAGTCAGTTTTGACGGATACACCGGGCGTCTTGGATCCGATACAGGCAAACATTTTGCCGCCGATTTTCCATGCATCATGACCTTGACCATCTTCGCCAGGCCCCCAAGGGTCGGATACTTCGGCGCCAGCCAAATTTGAGCAGATCTTTTGGGTGCGCTTGCGGATCATGCTTCAACTTAACACAATCACATCGCAAAATAAAAGCCGCTCTGGAAGGAGCGGCTTGTTCTTGTTCTAATGAATGGTGTTTAAGTCATTCGGCGTTCAAAATTCTCAGCGATAGCTTCGAGATAGGCCTCTGTTGTGAGCCAGCCCTGTTGATCGCCAACCAGAAGCGCCAGGTCTTTGGTCATCTGGCCGCCTTCAATGGTGGCTTTCACTGTTTCTTCAAGGCCAGTGGCGAATTTGATCAACTCTTCATTGTCATCCACGCGGCCACGATGAGCAAGGCCTCGTGTCCAGGCATAGATCGATGCAGTGGAATTTGTCGACGTAGCTTCACCTTTCTGGTGATTGCGATAGTGGCGCGTTACCGTGCCGTGAGCAGCTTCGGCTTCCATAGTTTTTCCGTCTGGCGTGAGCAGGAATGATGTCATCAGGCCAAGCGAGCCAAAGCCTTGAGCTACGGTATCGGACTGGACGTCGCCATCATAGTTTTTACAGGCCCAGATATATCCGCCGGACCATTTCAGAGCCGCCGCAACCATGTCGTCGATCAAGCGGTGCTGATACTCGCCGCCAAATTCTTCGAACTGCTCCTTGTATTCAGTATCATAGACATGTTGGAAGATATCTTTGAAGCGGCCATCATAAGCCTTCAAAATGGTGTTTTTGGTGGATAGGTAAACTGGCCAGCGGCGCTGTACGCCATAAGAGAAGCAGGCGCGGGCAAAATCTTTGATGGATTTATCCAGATTATACATGCCCATCAATACGCCGCCATCAGGGAAATCAAAGATTTCTTTTTCGATGGTTTCGCCATTTTCGCCGACCCATTTCATGGTTGCCTTGCCGGGACCGGGAACAACAAAATCTGTTGCCTTATATTGGTCGCCAAAGGCGTGACGTCCGATAACGATAGGCTGTGTCCAGCCCGGAACCAGGCGTGGTACATTGGAACAAATAATTGGTTCGCGGAAAACAACACCGCCTAGAATATTACGGATCGTACCATTGGGTGATTTCCACATTTTTTTAAGGTTGAATTCTTCAACGCGCTGTTCGTCTGGCGTGATGGTCGCGCATTTAATGCCAACATTGTGTTTCTTAATGGCGTTGGCGGCATCGATAGTGATTTGATCATCCGTCGCGTCGCGGCTTTGGATGGATAAATCATAATCCAAAAGGTCAATATCAAGGTATGGGTTTATCAGGCGATCAATAATCATATCCCAGATTATTCGGGTCATTTCGTCCCCATTCATATTGACGACGGGGTTTTTTACCTTGATTTTTGCCATGTGAACCTCTGTAACGCATTTCTATAGATTTGCGGCGCGTTTATCAGAACATCGCGTCAGATGAAAGAGACAAAATGGGCGGAAACGTCAAAGATCAATTAGGCCGTATTCCAAAAATGCCGGATGCGTATGACGCTACTCCGGCTGTTATTTTGGTCAACCCGCAACTGGGTGAAAACATCGGAGTTGCCGCTCGAGCTATGCTGAATTTTGGGCTTACAGATTTACGACTAGTTGCGCCCCGTGACGGGTGGCCCAATCCTGCGGCAGAGGCTCCCGCAGCTGGGGCCATTGATGTTCTTGGCGGGGCAAAAGTTTTTGCGACAACTGCTGATGCCATTGCCGACCTGTCTTTTGTTCTGGCTGCTACTGCGCGAAGACGAGAACTTGAAATTCCGGTTATAGGCACTGAACATGTGGGCTCCATCCTGCGAACCCACCAGGCGCAGGGCACCCGGACGGGCATTCTTTTTGGACCTGAAAAAGCGGGGCTCAAAAATGAAGATGTGGTTCTTTGTAACAACATACTGACTTATCCTATAAACCCTGCGTTTCATTCGCTCAATCTGGCTCAGGCTGTTGGCGTATTTGGCTATATTTGGGGTTCATCGCAAGGAGCTGCGCCGCCGCCGGCTTTTGATCAAGCCCCAGCTGAAGCGGCAAGCCGGGAGGATTTGGTGCGGATGCTCGAACATCTTGAAGATGAGCTTGAAAAGTCCGGTTTCTTTTACCCCCCGGACAAGAAACCTCTTATGAGCCGTAATATTCGCGCGCCCTTTACGCGGGCTAACATGACGGCTCAAGAAGTCCGCACGTTTCGGGGTATCATCAAGGCGTTATCTATTGGGCGCGGTAAAAGCAGGCAGAATAAATCATGATCAAATATGTTGGATATATCATTCTCATTGTGGCGTTTTACGCGGGCTATGCTTTCTGGCATTGGGGTATGATCCCGCTATTGGCTTTTATTGCCACGCTGGCCTTTGCATCAGACCGGCGAAAATCCATTAAAGGATCTATCCATACGCAAAATTCCAATGCGGTCTTGGACGGCGCGTTTTTGTTTGTGCTGCAATGCATCATTGTTTTTGTGGTCTATAATTTCGGGCTTTTCTTGAAGCAGAGCCTTTAAATTCTTAACCAAAACTTAGGTAATTATCCCCTAGGAGTACGTGATTAGAATTTGACCCCTTTGTAGTTGTTGTGTACTATGTACGCAATCGATGGGGGTTATTGTGGCGGCTAGAAAGTTTACATTGTTCCACCTGAGCTTAATTCAGGTTCAGCAGATAGATATAGAGGCATTTGACGGCACTAGGGAGGCGTGGATTAGAAGGGCCTTGAGCGAAAGCTTTAGTTTTGATTATCGGGCGGGCGTTGTAATGCATTGGGTTGCAATGCCGAAATATGACGACGATGAGTGTATCTACGGAATCTTGGAAATTAAAAGGCCTCACGAAAAACACCAGCCGCCTCATTTGGGGGGCGCGGAAATTATTACGGAAGAATGGCAAGGTGCTTATGTAATTATCGACCCTACAACTCACGAAGATGGTCAGAAAGTTGCCGTAGAGAATGATATTGTTGGCAAGCCCGGCGCAATCTTAAAGGGTCTGATTGACGCAATAAACACAAGGGTCGATAAAAATTACATTATTGAGTTTGAGCCAATTTTTGACAGCCGAACATTTTGGCGGTTCTCAAAAGATCACGATAACATTTTAAAGTCTATCACATTCGATTTTGTTGTCCCGAATATGTGGGGCGCAAAAAATGGACTAGAAGAAGACCTGAAAGAGACAGGAAAGCAAACTGGCGCAGACCGCGTAAAGGTGAACCTGCGTGGCAAGCAAGGAATAAATACCAAAAGTCAGAAAGTCAAAGATGGCGTAGCTTATACAGAACGAGGCGCAGGAACTATTGAGGCTCGTGCGCCAGACGGCACACTCTACTCCTCTAAATCTAAAGTAAAAACATCAGAAGTACCAAAAGTAGAGGGTGACAGAGCCACTGTCAGAGATTACTTTAAATCTGTAAAAAATAGGATTTTAGGTCGTGAAAAATCTAGCCGCACCAGTAAGTCTGGTGATACTGACAGTGAGCTTGACAATAATTAGCATCTGCTATCCCTCATATCTGAATGATGAAAACGGATTTTTAAAGGGAGCGGTCAATCATGAATTACTGGCTGTGTTGGGGTTTGTTGTTGCTTTGACGTTAGGTAAGGCTGGTGACATTCACGTAGAGTTAAATCGCATACAAGACCAAACTGGTAAGCAATTCAAAAACACTCGAAAGGCAATTAAGCGCTCTTACCAGTCTCTAATTGTCGCATTCCTGATTGCGGGAGTGCTGGTAGTTGTAAAGCCAAATCTCGTATCAGAGCCTGTGCTCATAGCGCTTGTAAATTCATTGGCTATCATATTAGTTTATTTTAGCGTTGCTGTTTTATACGACATCACTGCGACTGTATTTGGCATCCCGCCAGCGAAGGATATAGCTCATGAACCTGAAAAAGGCACTGACTGAGAGCAAACTTTGTGACTTCATCAAGGAGCGTGAGCCTATGGAAGTCGATGGAAGCGCTTTAAACCGTTATATAGATGCCTCAGCTACCCCTTTGGATAGCCGTACAAAAGGTCGGTCAAAATCGTCTCAGGGGCATTCCGGCGATTGTAAATAAACTCTGCCTCGCCAAGATAGCTGTCTAGGTATTTCTTACTAACCCATATGTGCGTGCCTTTAATCGCACGCTTTATGTGCATGAAAAAGCCTTCGACAGAGTTCGTAGACTGCCCATCACGGCCTACATATTCTTTGGCGCTGTGATCTACGCTCTTGTAGGTATAGTCACGGTCATAAGCGAGACGATTATAGGCTGGTAGTTCATCGGTATGTACTTCGGTTCCAACACGGACATTGGATTTAATAACAGGGTACATAGTCAGGCGTTTACGGTCTTTAACAACACGGGTCATGACATTCCCGCCTTGCTCGACCATGCCCATAACGATTGCTTTATCCTTGCCACCTTTAGCGCCCTTTTTGTAACCGCCTACGAATGTTTCATCGATTTGGACGGTTTTACCAGACCCGCCTAGCGGTTCATCACCATCAACGCGGGCCATATGTTCACGGATTTTGTGGCCCATCCGCCAAGCAGTCTTGTAAGTAACGCCTAGTTGCCGCTCTAGCTCTTTTGCAGAGACACCGTTGCGTGACTTGGTAAATAAGAACATAGCATAAAACCATAGCTGTAAGGGCGTTGTAGAGCCTTCATAGATGGTTCCTGCCATTGGATGTATATGGTGGCCGCAACTCTGGCATGAGAATGCTTTTACATTTTTCAGGCGGTGCCATTTTGCCTTGCCACATTTAGGGCATTCATGGTCGTGGCCATAACGAACCTCGAAAAGGTGCGCCAAGCAAGCGTCATCATCGGGGAATTTAGCAAAGAACTGTCGAACTGTCTGTTTCATGGATATTATATATCATATTCAGTCACGTACGTCTAGGGGATAATTACCAAAACTTAGGCAACTATCCCCTCCCCATACGGTATAGACTCATGAATACTAGATATGGTATAT
>JAHDGM010000053.1 GCA_020627655.1 Hellea sp. | reverse complement strand
AAGCTCTCAACGCCGCGAATTTTGCGCGGTTTTTTATCCAGTGAAAAATCCAGCCCTGGAATATAAGTTCCTAGACCCGCATAGGCGACCGCAATCCCGGCGCGCGCATTAGGCGCGCCGCAGACAATTTGCTTGGTGCCTTCATGAGTCTCCACTGTGCAAACAGTCAGCTTATCCGCATCCGGATGTTTCTCGGCATGGGTGACATGAGCAATGGTGAAATCCGCAAGCTTTTCTGCTGGATTAATAACCTCTTCCACTTCCAGACCGGCCAGCGTCATCGCTTCGACAACTTCGTCAATGCCTGCGTCTGTTTCCAAATGCTCTTTGAGCCAACTTAAGGTGAACTTCATTAACTTAACCCCGTTGCCAGGCTGGCTTGCAAGAGCGGGCTAAAGCCGTAATGGCCGAGCCACCTTGTATCGGCAGCAAACATATCCCGCAAATCCGGCATGCCGTATTTCAGCATTGCGAGGCGATCAACACCCATGCCAAAGGCAAAGCCTTGATAAACTTCCGGATCAATACCGCAGGCGCGCAGCACATTGGGGTGCACCATACCGCAACCGAGAATTTCCATCCATTTATCGCCCTGCCCGATTTTAATGGCCGCACCGTCCCGCTCATAGCGCACATCCATTTCGGCAGACGGTTCGGTGAACGGGAAATGGTGAGGGCGAAATTGTACATCCACATCGGTTTCGAAAAATGCAGAGACGAAATCCATGAGGACGCCTTTGAGATGGCCCATATGAGTGCCTTCTTCGATCACCAAGCCTTCGACCTGATGGAACATGGGCGTATGGGTTTGATCACTATCGCAGCGATAAGTCCGTCCCGGCGCGATAATGCGAATAGGCGGTTTTTGATTAATCATGGTGCGGATCTGAACGGGAGATGTGTGGGTCCGCAAAACTTTTTGCTCACCCTCGGCATCGGGCGTCATAAAGAACGTATCATGCATGTCACGGGCCGGGTGGCCGGGCGGGAAATTAAGCGCGGTAAAATTATGAAAATCGTCTTCAATGTCCGGACCTTCAGCGACAGAAAATCCCATATCGGAAAAAATCACGGCCATTTCTTCCATGACCTGCTGCACTGGGTGGAGCGTACCCATGGACGTATCCACAGGCAAAGACATATCCATGGTCTCGCTGGCCAGCGCAGCGTTCATGGCATCAAGCTCCAGCGCGGATTTTCGGCTTTCAACCAGAGCTGCGATCTCATTTTTAAGACCGTTCAGCGCCGGACCCATGACCTTTTTCTCTTCCGGGGACATCTGACCCAGACCGCGCATCATCATGGAGACTTCGCCTTTTTTACCCAGCGCCGCGACCCGGATTTCATCCAGCCCCGCCAGGTTGTCAGCAGCGGCAATCTCGCCGCTGTATTTTTCTTTAATGGCCGCAATATCGGACATAATGTTTCCTGCTTAAAAGTTTCGCGGGTCTTAGAGGAATTTATAAAAAAATGGAAGGGTTTCTGTAGTTGCCATTTCCTGGGGGAAACCCCCTATCTAATCTCTACAACACCATTGGCGATCAGGCTTTTAGCTGTTTCCAGAACAGCCTCTTTGGCCGGGCGCGGTATAACCTGGGTGATACTGCTCACATAGGCACTATCGGCTTCATTGAATATGCCCAAATCTGCCAGCAGAGTTTTCAGCCTGTCATCAAAGATCGCAATGATGCGCAGCAATATATTCGGAAGCTCCCCTTTTGGCAGGTTCGCCTTGGGATAAGCTGCCTGCAAAATATCAACCATGTCCTTGAACCATAATGTTTCTCTGCCCGCAATTAATCGGCGGCCCCCAGCCTTTGGGGCCGTCATTGCCGCCACATGAATAGCCGCCACATCACGAACATCCACAACCGGAAACGCCAGTTTTGGGGAGCGCGGAAATTCCTTGCGCAGTAAGGCGTTGATCACTTGTAATGACGCGCTGCCATTTTCAAATGGATCCGGGCCAAAGACCATTCCCGGGTTCACGGTAACCAGCCTGTCTGTCAGGCCCTGCGCTTCGGCATAAGCCCAGGCCGAGATTTCCGCGCGGGTTTTGGACACGGGATAAGCAGTTTGTTTTTTCCAATCTGGATCGGTCCAGTCTTTTTCCCCAAACTTAAAGTGTTTAGGTCTGTTTTTTTGCCCGATCATGGCCGCGATGGATGATGTCATGACAATGCGTTCGGCCCCGGCGCTAAATCCATTTTCCAGCACGCGCTGCGCGCCGGCTCTGGCTTCCGGCACCAAAGCCTCCCGATCACTCGGCGGCTCTATAGGCAGGGGCGAAGCGATATGTTGAATGAAGCGGCAATCCTTTACCGCATCCGCCCACCCTTTATCCAAAGACAAATCAGCTTCAATCAGTTCAATAGAGTCTGTTGGCATTTTCGCCTGGGCACAAATTTTAGCTGCTATGCGCGCCCCTTTATCTTTATTTCGGACAGTCCCGCGAACTTTGAACCCTTTTTCCAAGAGCTTAACCGCTGTGTGAGAGCCAATAAATCCGCTAATACCTGTTACAAGGACACGATCTGACATGTAAAATCCTAACTCTTTGAAGAACAGTTTTGCCGCAACCAGGGTTCGATATTTGCGAAACTGAACTGCCCTGTATCATATAGCCCTAATATAAATGTTTGAGCCTGTTGATCCGTAATATTCAGACCATAGCCGTTGATTTTTAAAAATATCAACATGGCCAGAAAAGCTGTCCGTTTATTTCCATCCACAAATGGGTGATTTTGTGACAAGCTTTCCCAAAGTGCGGCAGCCTGTTCTATGATATCCTTATAATACCCAGTTTGAGGTCTAAAAAGTGCTGCTTCAAGCTGTCCGGCATCACGTAATCCATTAGCCCCGCCATAACTGTCGACTGATCTTTGATGAATAAAAAGAACTTCAAGCAAGGACAAATAAATTGTCACTATTTGGCCAGTTCTTTTAAAAGCCCATCATATTCCTGCAGGCTGGAGGCTAATGCCGACATCACATCTGGCCGAACCTTTGAGTTTTGGCGGTCATCCAAAAGTTTCAAAAAAGCTTCTTCCACAAGCGATTGTAATTGGCGGCCTTCGGCCTTAGCCAGTGCCTTGACGTCCAGAAGGACGGCCTCATCAACCTGTGTTGCGAATTTTACGCGCTGTTTACCCATGCGACAACATATCATGAAATATCATGATAAATCAAGACAGGCTTAATATCCGCGGATTTTATCCGGGCAACTTTCATTATAAATCTGAATGGCTTCCGGCATCCACTCTTGGAAATTTTGGACCCGGGTCTCAGGAGCCGGGTGAGTAGATTGAAACTCTGGCGGGGTTGCACCGGCGCTGGCGCCCATACGCTCCCAAAGCTTTGGCGCTTCGCGGGGATCATAACAGGCCCGAGCCACAAGCAAGAGACCAATCCTGTCAGCCTCTTCTTCATGTTTACGGGAAAACGGCAAAGCATAGCCATATTGAGAGATACCGCCAAATACACCCATAACAGCACGCTGCGCGCCCATATCCATACCGCCCGCGCCCAAAGACACTCCTGCGCCGATAATGCGCTGCATATTTTGCTGGGCCATACGCTCCGCGCCGTGATGCGCCAGAGCGTGTCCGATCTCATGGCCCATAACGACTGCGAGGCCGTCTTCATTTTGCGCAATCGGTAACAAGCCTGTGTAAACAGCGGTGTAACCGCCCGGCAAAGCAAAAGCATTAGCCTGATCCGAACGAATAAGATTAAAGGCCCAATCAAAGCCAGGGTCCCAAGGCTCTGCCGCGACTTGAATTTTCCGGCCGATCTCTTGAATAGCGTTATATTGCGGCCCGCCCGTGATCAGATTCTGACGCTGATCATTAAGGATCTGCTTATAGGATTGCAGACCCAGCTGCATCTCTTGATCATGTTTCATGGTCCGCAATTGTTTACGGCCCGTAATCGGAACCGTTTCCTGATTGGCGAAATAATAGACGCCTGCGCCAATGGCGAAGAGCAGCATGATTTGCCATCTAAATCCGCCGCGTCTACGGCGGCGGCCACCCACAGGAGATCTGAAAACCATAAAAACCCCAATAATGTTTAGGCGAAACTAACCTTAGAAACTGCGCGCCGCAAGGGGGCGCGGCAGGGCTAATTCAATATATCAGCCACATTAAACACATAATCGCTGGCACAAAACTCGCAGCTCGCCGTAATCATGCCATCGTCGGCCATATCCAGAAGCGCGGCCTCATCAAAGCTCTTAAGCGTATTTTCCAGCCGATCACGGGAACATGCACAATTGGCTGTTATACCGGACTGCTCAACAACCCTTACGCCGCCTTCATGGAAAAGCCGATATAATAATTTGTTCTGTGATAAATCGGGATCGATTAATTCTTCATCTGACAATGTATCAAACAGTGCCAAAGCTGTATCCCAGTCATCATCCGTATCACCGCGTGTTTCATCCGCCGCAATACGCTGAATCATCATCCCGCCGCCGCGCCAATGTGGATCATGTCCGGGCAACTGAACCTGTCCGCAGGCTAGCTTTATACGAGTTGGAATTTGCTCACTTTGCATAAAGAAATGCTCCGCGCATTCCGCTAGAGAATCCCCTTCAATGGCCGCAAGCCCCTGATATTGATCAGCATCAAGACCTTGATCAATGGTCATGGAAAATGTACCGCCGCCCAAAAGGGTTTTGGCTCCGGGATTACGGCTGTCCAGCCGGATCATTTTGAGCTGTTCTTCGTCCCAGCGCGCATAACCGCGAATATTGCCATCCGTCGTGCAATCGGCCATCAGTAACGATACCGCCCCTTCATTCGTACCATGACACTGCACAATCAACCGGCCCTTAAATTTTAAAGCTCTGGCGACCAATGCGCCGATCATCATAGCCTCGCCGAGCATACGGGCAATTTCAGCGGGATAACGGTCTTGCCCCAAAGCCTCGTTCAGAGCATCGCCCAAATGGACAGCTCTGCCGCGCACAGGGCTCTTATCCAGCTGAAAAATTGTAACCGTGTTATCTGATATGGCTGCAGTCATAGGCCCCCATTTGGAGACTCTGCGCCCTATATGCAAGGGGCGCTTTTGACAGGCGTAATTTTTTCTTGGCACGCTGCAAATTTTCCCTTATAGGGCGGCCCTGCATTTCCAATGCATATGCATTTTGGTTTGGTGGGATAGCTCAGCTGGTTAGAGCGCAGCACTCATAATGCTGAGGTCGGTGGTTCAAGTCCACCTCTCACTACCAAACTTTAAGCTTCAACCTTAAACAAGCCCGCATCGCGATCTTTGACGACGGAAGCCGGGTCAAAAACCTGACCATTCATGGCCAGATATGTGCCGCTTGGCAAAAGCTGAGCTGCTGCAATTGCAAAACCCACATTAAAAACCGCATCTGTGGCGCGGTGAGATGCCGGCAACATGGATCCGGTAAAAACAATGGTTTTGCCCGGAACACCCATCACGTGACGCGCCGTAACCGCCATTGTGTCAGTGCCGTGGGTAACCAGAATACGATCAGCGGAACTTTCAGTAATAGCCGTTCGGATTATATCCCGGTCTTCGTCAGTCAGTTCGAGACTGTCTTTTTTCATCAGCGGTGTGATCTGATAATCATAGCTGATATTCGCTTCGGCCAGCATATTGCCAATACCTGAATCGCCAACTTGAAACTCTGATAAGGCGTCAAAATAGACTTTGTCTATGGTTCCGCCGGTTGTGAAAATTTGCAAGCCTGACATGTCACCGCTCCTATAAAACGGCCTTGCCTTTAGCGATTAAGGGAATTGGTGGTCAAGCCAATAGCTAACATTCCACCACATTAACGGCGAGACCGCCTTGGGAGGTCTCCTTATATTTGGACGACATATCCAGGCCGGTCTGACGCATTGTTTCAATGACCTGATCAAGACTGACTTTCATCTGCGCCGGCGCGTGCAGGGCCAGGCGCGCCGCGTTTACGGCTTTGACGGCCCCAATCGCATTACGTTCAATGCAAGGAATTTGCACTAATCCGCCAACAGGGTCACAGGTCAAGCCCAGATTATGTTCCATACCGATTTCAGCAGCGCTGGTCACTTGTTCAGGATTACCGCCCCAGACCGCTGCGAGACCACCGGCCGCCATGGAACAGGCAACACCCACTTCCCCCTGACAGCCCATCTCGGCTCCCGAGATAGACGCCCGCTGTTTATATAAAATGCCTATACCGCCTGCCGTGAGAAGAAATTTACGGATATTGGCCGGCATGGTGTTTTCACCGCAGCAATAATGTTTGAGCACGGCTGGAATAATCCCTGCCGCTCCATTGGTTGGCGCGGTCACAATCTGCCCGCCATTGGCGTTTTCCTCATTCACTGCCATGGCGTAAACATTAAGCCAGTCAAATAACTGCTCACGTTCATTAGACATGGGCGCGCCGTGTAATTTCTGCCATATGCCGGGCGCGCGGCGTTTTACCTTAAGCCCGCCGGGCAATATACCCTCAGTGTTTAATCCCCGCTGGATGCAGGCCATCATGACCTCTGCGATACGATCAAGCGCGGCATCCGTTTCCTCACGCGGTCGCATAGCGTCTTCATTGGCATATAAAATCTGGTGAATGGCTTTATCCTCAGACTTACAAAAAGCCAGAAGCTCTGCCGCCGAAGTAAACTCAAATGGGACTTTCGGTCCGGTTTTAACAATGTCGTCCTTAAGGGGTTTTTCGAGCTGATCCTTTGAGGCGATAAACCCGCCCCCTGTTGAAAAATAGGTCTGGCTGCGCAGCTCTTTTCCATCAACGTCCATGGCCCGTACGAGCATTTCATTCGGGTGCAATGTTGTGGCCGTTTCATAATCAAAAAGCAGATCCGTCTCTGGATCAAAGGCAATTACTTTCTGTCCGCCCAGATTTATGGTTTTGTCAGAATAGACTTTGGCCACATCGGCGTCAGCGCTGTCCGGGTTAAGCGTCTCTGGTTCCAGCCCCATTAGCCCCAATAATGTCGCCTTAGGCGTCGCATGACCCGCGCCCGTAAAGGCGAGTGATCCGCGCAGCTGAACCTCTATGCGAGCAGCGGCGTTAAACACTTTCTCGCGATGCAGGCTATCAACGAAACGCTTGCCAATACGAATAGGTCCAACCGTATGAGAGCTGGACGGCCCTATACCAATACGAAACAAATCCAGGACTGAGAGCATGTGAGAGCCTCATGGTTTAAAATTATAACCCGGCCTGTGACATAAAGCCAAAAGCCGGGTCAATTTAAACCTTAAACTATAAGTGTTTCTGAATATTACCGGGAAACACCCTAATGAGAATTTTAATGTCCCATAACCTTATCAACGGCCGCAAGACCATCTTTTTCAGGGTTGTTCCCCCGAATTTCAGCTTCTTTTTGTGCCCAGAGCCGTTTCTGATAACGGCTGGAAATAACGTCTGTAACAACCAGGACGCCAATAACCAGATAGAATGTTGGCTTGGACATAGCCTGCATTTCAAACCCGAAGAGTTTCAAATGCGCCAGATGAGCCCCTTCGGTCACCAGCAATACACCGACCAGGAACAGAATAAACAGACCCATGATCTGATACATCCGGTTCTTTTTCAAAAATTCGGTGACATAATCCGCCAGCAAAATCATCGCCAGGCCTGAAAGAACAATAGCAATAGCCATGAGCGGCACTTGATAGGTCACAGGGCCGCCATCGACTCCGGGTACGCTGGCAATAGCCATAGCCGACAAAATAGAGTCGAACGAGAATACCAGATTCATCATCACGATAAACGCGATCGCTCTGCCAACACTATGACGGCCTGAACCTTCAGAGTGTTCAATATGTTCAACCGCCATCATGTGCGTGATTTCTTTGACCGCCGTATAAATGATAAACGCACCGCCCAATAGAGTTACCAGGGCCTGCATAGTGAAATGCCCTTCGATAAAGCCTTCTATACCCAAGTGGAACAAGGGCTCAGCTAAAACGCCAAAGAGTTTCACGATTAGAACAAGTAAGATAATGCGCAACAGCACCGCAATAGCGATACCCCAGGTTCGTACTTTTTTAGCATCCTTTGGGTCACCGACTTTATTACTCTCAATAGCAATATAAAGCAGGTTATCAAAACCCAGAACCGCCTGAAGTAAGATCAGCATAAGTAATGTGAAGAGGCTCTCCAAAGAGAAAAAGTTTTCCATGGTAAAAAATTCGGCCATTTCCAGCTCCCAATATCAAATTCTCGCCCTCTTAATCTGATTTGCACGAAAAAGGAAAGAAGGTATTAAAAGCCTTACGCATCAAGGCTCATATTGACCTTGCGGATTGAAACGCCTAATCGGCGCTGTCCAAACCTAGAGAGTCCATCATGACCGACATGCCCGACTATATGAAAGCCAAAGCCTGGCCGTTTGAACAGGCCCGCGCGATATTGCACCGTCTGGATATCGAAAAGAAACGCGGCATTGATCGCGGAGATAAACCGGTCATTTTTGAAACCGGGTATGGACCATCCGGGCTGCCCCATATCGGAACCTTTGGCGAAGTTGTTCGAACCATTATGGTTATGGATGCCTTTCGGGCACTGACAGATAATAAAATACCTGTGAAAATGATCTGTGTTTCCGATGACATGGACGGCATGCGAAAAGTTCCCGGCAATGTTCCCAATCAGGAAATATTGGCCGAGCATTTGGGCAAACCCCTGACTCAGGTTCCGGATCCATTTGAATGCCACGACAGTTTCGCGGGCCATAATAATGCCATGCTGCAAAGGTTCCTGGATGGTTTCGGATTTGACTATGAATTTCAATCCGCCACAGAATTATACAGATCAGGCGCTTATGATGATATGCTTATCAAGGCTCTCGAAAACTTTGATAAAATTATGGATGTCATGCTGCCGACGTTGGGCGAAGAAAGGCGGGCGACCTATTCTCCTTTTCTGCCTATATCGCCGACCACAGGCCGGGTCCTTTATGTACCTATGAAATCCATCGACCCCAAAGCCGGAACAATTACATTTGACGATGAAGACGGCAGCGAAGTCACCTTGAAGGTTACCGGCGGTAATGCCAAATTGCAGTGGAAACCTGACTTTGGCATGCGCTGGGCTGCGCTCGGTGTCGACTTTGAAATGTTTGGCAAAGACCATCAGGCTAATAGCGTTATTTATTCACGTATTTGTAAAATCCTCGGCGCGCAGCCGCCTGTGCAATATGTCTATGAATTATTTCTGGATGATAAAGGCGAGAAAATTTCCAAGTCCAAAGGCAATGGTATTTCCATCGATGAATGGCTGACTTACGCAACGCCCGAGAGCCTGGCTTTATACATGTATACCAAGCCCCGTACGGCCAAACGCCTATATTTTGATGTCATCCCTAAAGCGGTTGACGAATATTTTCAGCACCTCTCCGCTTACCAAAAACAAGATAGCAAAGCCCAGCTGAATAACCCGGTCTGGTTCATTCATCACGGCAAGCCGCCGCAAGATTTTATTCCTGTGAGCTTTGCCCTTTTGCTCAATCTGGTATCCGCCAGTAATGCCTCAGACAAAGATATTTTGTGGGGATTTATTGAGCGCTACTCCCCGGGTGCCAATGCCGAAGATTTCCCCATGCTGGATGATCTGGCCGGGTATGCTGTTCGTTATTACGAAGATTTCGTCAAGCCTGCCAAAACCTACCGTAAACCCAGTGAGCAAGAAGGCGCAGCGTTAATGGATTTATCAAAACGGTTACGGGACGTTCCCAACGCTGAGCAATCTGACAGCGATGCTTTACAGACTTTGATTTTTTCAGTCGGCAAAGATCATGAATTTGATAATCTGCGCAATTGGTTCAAAGCCATTTATGAGGTCTGCCTTGGTCAGTCCCAAGGCCCCCGCTTTGGTTCTTTCGTAGCGATTTATGGACCAGGCGAAACAGCTGATTTGATTGACGCTGCACTTGCCGGAAACTTTCTAAGCTAATTTATTTACTGGATCACTGAATTTCAGCCAATCCGGTTAATCTATATATGAAGCTTTGAAAATTCCGGTTCTTTTGCTAACCTCACCTTATGTGGCGGCGTAGTTTTACATATCTAATGGTTTTTTCCTGGGCCTTTATGGCAAGCGCTGAGAATGCACCGCTCATGAATGCCCGCAGTGAACTGCTCTCAGGAAATTACGACACTGCCATTATGCTGGGCGAAGATATGGGAACCGCCGAAGGACTTAGCCTGGCCGCAGAAACCCTATCGGCTAAGGTCATGCTGGGCTATGTGGATGACCCCAAAGACAGTGCCAAACGGGCCCGCAAGCTGGCCGCCAAAGCTTTGAAACTTGATGGCTCATCCCGTGAAGCCCATGTGCAATTTGCTCTGGCTTACGGATTTGAAACACAAAGCAGCAGCCCGTTTCGCGCCTGGCGTAAAAAGCTGCCGCAAAAAACATTATCGGCCATTGAAACTGTTCGCGCCAAATATCCGGATGAGCCGCGCGGCGAAGCTTTATTAGGTGCCTGGCATCTTGGGATTATCCGTAAAGCCGGGGCAAAACGCGGGGCAAAAATGTTTGAAGCCAGCGAAGAAGCCGGCATGCGTCACTACGAATTGGCCATTGATCAATCGCCCAATGATATTGTGATATTAAGCAATTATACGGCCACATTGCTGGCAATTGATGCTGCCCGGCATCATGAAAAAGCAAAACGCCTTTTGCTCCACATATTTGAAACGCCCAGCTCCAACGCCATTGACCAAGATGTCAAATCCCGCATGCTGCAATTTAAGCCTCACCTTGAAGACCCAAAAACACTTATGATGCTTGCGGAACAATTGCTCGATGGAGAGCGGGTGAATGATCTCCCGCCCGAAAGTGAATAATTACTGGGATACCCAGACAATACGGGCAATCCAGGAGACCTCCCGTCGATCAAATTGACGATCTTCATATTCCGGATTTAAAGATTTTAATTCAATCCGTGTAGTTGTCATGCGCATAAGCTCTTTAGCCATGATTTCGCCTGCAGCCGTTTGCACGACAACGCGATCCCCTTTACGAACGGTTTCATTCGGAGCGACTACAACCCGATCACCATCCCGAAAAACGGGCCACATACTGTCACCTTGAATTTCAAGGGCATAGACTTTTTCATCCATGGCGCCCGGCATTTGAACTTGCTCCCAGTCATCACCAACCGGAAAACCTTCAGCATCAAAAAAGCCGTCATTGCCGGCCTGTGCCAAGCCAATGATCGGAACCCGCGGCCCGCGCATGGCCATATCACCGGCCATAACTGCAAAGTCTTCAAAGCTGATATCGGAAACCGCTAATACTTTTGACAGACTTTCAGTTGACGGCCAGCGCGCTTTCCCATTGGCACCAAAACGTTTGGATTTATTAAAGCTGGTTGGGTCTAGTCCGGCTCGGCGCGCAAGTCCCGACGGGGATGTCGATAAAGCCCGCGCCAACCGGTCCAGCGCCGTCCAGATTTCGTCATGGGTAAACATATTTTGGGCTTAGGAATATTTCCCTAAACTGTCAACTACTTCGTATCCAGTGTCTCTACGGTCAGATTCCCGTTGGTAAACACGCAAACCCTATCTGCTATTCCCATGGCTTTACGCGCCAGAACTTCGGCATCTTTTTCATACTCATCCATGGCCAGCGCTGCAGAGAGAGCAAAATTACCGCCGGACCCAATAGCCGTAATACCAGAACCACTTTCAAGTTTGTCCGGTTCAACCACATCACCATTCCCGGTTAAAACATAAGTCTCGGACTTATCCGCAACGATCATCATGGCCTGAAGCTGACGCAAATATTTATCAGTCCGCCAATCTTTGGCCAGTTCAACACAAGCCCGCGCCAGCTGTGTCGGATATTGTTCCAGCTTGGCTTCCAGGCGCTCAAGCAAAGCAAAGGCATCGGCCGTTGCCCCTGCAAATCCGGTTATGACGCGGCCACCGGCAATTGTGCGAACTTTGCGCGCGCCCGCCTTCATCACAGTATTACCGGCGCTGACCTGACCATCACCAATGACAACCACTTTACCGTTTTTACGAACTGAAAGAATAGTTGTTCCGCGCCACTGACTGGCATCTGTGTAATCATGGTTAGTCATAAAAACTCCTGTTTCTCACCAAGTAGGGAGAGCCAAGAAAAGATCAAGTCTCCTTGTGTTGACGCGCCTCAAATGCGGCTAACTGGTCTGGCGTAGCCTTAGGCTGATGATTGGCCTTCCACTCGCTATACGGCATGCCGTAAACACGCTCCCGCGCTTCCATATCAGAAACGTCTATCCCAGCGTCATCAGCTGCAGATTTATACCATTTGGACAAACAGTTTCGACAGAAACCTGCCAAAATCATCAGATCGATATTTTGTACGTCTTTATTAGCGTCCAGATGTTTGAGCAGGCGGCGAAATGCTGCGGCATCCAGTTGATCCTGCTCGGCTGCTGTTAGTTCAGTCATGACTAATTCCTATAACTCTCTGGCTTCTTCGATCAGCATGATCGGAACGCCTTGGCGGATTGGAAAGGCCAGGCCCGATTTTTTGGATATTAATTCTTGTTTATCCGTATCATAGATCAAAGCTGTTCGTGTTTTCGGACAAACCAGTGCCGAGAGCATCATGGGGTCTATGACCTGCTGTTTATTATCCGTATCACTCATCAGTTCATCTGTCCTTTGCTCTGACCTTTATGATCATTGGAATAAAGATGCATCAAGCCAATTAATAAACGGCGGCGTTCTTCCGTTCCCCGTGCCTCTAAAAGGCTTTGCTTATCCTCCGCTTTAAAGGGGCTGATCATAGAGGCCTGATCAATCAACCGCGGCAAGGGTATTTCCGCCAGAGCTTCCCAGTCCACATCCACCCCCAAAGTCTTGGCGAATGTTTTCATGGCCACGGTCAGCGCGGAGCGGCCTTCGCCGCCTTTATCGCTCATAGCCTCCGGAAGTTTTTCCGGCATGTGAAAGTCCGGGTCCTCAGCAAAGTTTTCATAGCTGACCTGCGCGCGGCGGTAAGGCCGCTCCAGCGGTTCTTCGCCTAAAACCTCAAACCGTTTCAGGCCTTTGAGCACAATCACGTAACGTCCATCATCAGTTTCGGAAAACTGAATGATCCGGCCCAATCCACCAATAGTTTTGACCTTATCACCATCGGATTGCACCATGCCGATCAGGCGATCTGATTTTAAGGCGTCATCGACCATGTTGAGATAGCGCGGTTCAAAAATATTGAGCGGCAAGTCACAACCTGGCAAGAGCACAGTACCCGACAAAGGAAATATAGGAATCACGGCCGGGTTGGTCCGGCGAGCCAGTGCTTTATAATGGCTGCTCATGATCTCACTATACTCTATAATGCCTTAGGCGAACAAGATTGAGGACAGACGGCGACGGCCATTAATTGATACTTCGCTTTCTGTACCTTCGGCCTCAAATATAGTCAGAAGAAAACGGCGCGCAGCCTCGTCATCATGTGCACGGTTTTTCCCGATAGAATATAATAAATGATCCACAGCCTCGGCGTTACGCCCTGCGCCCGCCAGAGCTTTGGCGGCTTCCAGACGCAAGTCAAGATTATCCGGAGACGCGCTGACTTTAGCAATTATGCCGGCCATTTCGTCATCATCCTGAGGCGCTTCGTCTTTGAGGGACATCATGGATAAAAGCGCGGCGACCTCGGGGTGCGCTTTGACGCTCTCAGAGGCGGTTTGTACCATTTGCTCGGCGCCTTCTTCATTGCCGCTATCCATATAGATGCGGGCCAGCCCTGCCAAAGCTTCACCGCTTTCAGGATTAAGCTGCAAAGCCTGAGCATAATCCTGCGCCGCGCCGCCAGGATCGCCAGCCGCCAGACTGTCCTTGGCCCGCGCCGTTAAGACGGCAGCTTCTTCAGCTGGGTCCACTTCACCGGTCAAACGGCCAATAAATTTCTTCACTTCACTTTCCGGCTGCGCGCCCATAAAGCCATCTACGGGCTGACCGTTTTTAAAGGCCATAACTGTCGGCAACGACCGAACGCCAAGCTGTCCTGATACACCTTGGTTTTCATCAGTATTCACTTTGACCAATTTGACCTTACCGCCCTCAGCCGCAACCAGCTTTTCAAGCACGGGCATTAGCTGTTTACACGGGCCGCACCAAGGTGCCCAGAAATCCACGATCACGGGAACATCGGCAGAAGCTTCAATTACATCGGCCATGAAGCTCATATCCGTACCGTTTTTGACAATATCGCCGGCTTGGGGCGTGGCAGCTGCTTCGCTCATAATTTTATCCTTTACTTTGGAATATTCTCGAATGCTTTGGCCCCTAAGTGGGGTTTAATCGCTTTCGGTCAAGACTGTAAAATCCATGATAACGGGATCGTGACCTGTAGCTTTGGCGAACTTTATCATATCGGCGCTGGAAATAGCCGTCGTGGCATCATTGAGCAGTGGGTGAAAATTGACAATATCGCTATCGGCCAAGGTCTTATCAATAATGAGTTTCACGGTCTGATCTTTATCATTCATAACCGAAAACAAAGTCACAGACCCCGGCGTAACACCAAGATGCTCCAGCAAATATTCTGCTTTACCAAAGGATAGCCGCTTACAGCCCAAAAGCGGGTGAAGCTTATTGACTTTGATCTGAGCATGGCTTTCAGCGCAAATCAAAAAGAAGTTCCCGCTCTTATCCTTTAAAAACAGGTTTTTAGTATGAGCGCCCGGCATATCAGCCTTTATGGCGGCACTTTCTTCGACCGTGAAAACGGGGGCGTGGTCCTTAGTTTTATGAGAGATATCAAGTTCGTCGAACAGATCAAACAGGTCTTGGCGGGTCGCAGGCATAAGCGTCTCAGGGTCTAAATAATTTCAGTTCCTAGGCATATGCCAGCTTGCCGGGGTCAGGTCGAGAGGTGATCCACCAAGGCTCGGAAATTTTTTGTAAAACCTGCTTGATTCACAGGCCTGTTTGCGCCATATAGCGGCACTTCTGCCGCAGGAGGCTGTTTTTAAGCCTTTTATACGCAAATTTGAGCGGGCGTAGCTCAGTGGTAGAGCATCACCTTGCCAAGGTGAGGGTCGT
>JAHDGM010000052.1 GCA_020627655.1 Hellea sp. | reverse complement strand
CTGGAATGGCCGCTCACATCTTTGTTTGACGCTATGGGCGCCATGAGCAGTAAATATAATGATGCTCCAACCACAGCCAGCCGGGCCTTTGATGTGAACCGTGACGGCTTTGTCATCGCCGGCGGCGCAGGCATGGTTGTTCTGGAAGACTATGAACACGCCAAAGCGCGCGGCGCGAAAATCTATGCGGAAATCACCGGTTATGGCGCAACGTCTGATGGCTATGACATGGTCGCCCCATCCGGCGAAGGCGCTGAGCGCGCCATGCAGCTCGCTTTGGCTGAGGCCGCCACTCATGGCATTTCAAAAATTGATTATATCAACCCTCACGCCACATCGACCCCCGTGGGCGATATCGCAGAAACCGGCGCGATCCACCGGGTCTTTGGGGATGACGGCCCCATGATATCTGCAACCAAGTCCATGACTGGCCATTCGCTGGGCGGCGCGGGCGCACAGGAGTTTATCTATTCCCTGATCATGATGGACCGTGGTTTTGTCGCCCCGTCAATCAATGTCTTTGACCTTGATCCGGAATTACCGCCTGTCAATATCGTGACCGAAACCCGTCAGGCTGAGCTTAAGCACATGATGTCAAATTCATTCGGGTTTGGCGGCACCAATGGCAGCGTGATCTTTAGTAAGGTTTAGAAGGCAGATTCCATTGAGAATGGCTTGATGTCTTTTTTAAGAGTGACTTACAATTCCGGCATTTTCTGACTTCTGCATCCCCGCAAGCGGATATGTGGATTGTTTACCTAATGCGTATTGAGGGGCATTGCGGACATAGTTGAGTGTTTTAAATAAGGCGAATAAAAGACACTCCCTTACTTAATCACGTCCAATTTTTAAAGTGTTGTTAAAGACCAGATAAAACTATAAGCTTTATTGTCTAACTTAAAAACAAACCGCAAATGTCCAATATGCTTCGAAAAATTCTTACTTGGGTTATAGGCTTGTTTTTCCTTTTGTATGGATTTGTAAGATTTACTGGTGGAGTAATGATCATAAATGCACTATTGGCTGGCGGAGAACACGACGGTATTCAAGCAGGCGTTGATAAAGTCAAATCTGTAATGGATGATCCTGCCCAATTTGAGATAATACCATTCAACTCTTTGGGTTACATGGGATATATCACCTTTATGGGTCTGATTTTGGTTGTTGGCACGGCCGGGGTTCTTCTAAGTAAAAGGTGGGGCACATGGGTCATGTCTAGTTATTTTGTACTCTACTTATTGCTATTTTTAAATTTTTTAGTGTTTAATGTTAAGGTTGCTCACTTGGGCGGATCTTTTGTCCTATTTCTATTATTTCTTTGGCTTAAGAAAAAAGCCTACTAAAACAACTAAAATCTGCAACGTCCTGAATGCGGTTTTGGCAAGGAACTTATTATTATCTCTGCGCTGCCCAGTGTCTCAAAGTGCCTCAAGTAAGACACTCGGGATATCTCCTTTGGGGATCGAGGGGCATTAGGAATCTGAATGGAATTCACTGGTTTAGACGGCCATACTCGCAAGGATGATAAGCCCTGTTGTCTAGATCCCTACACAACGGCCTTTATCTTTTTTTGTTTCTGCGCATCGGCGTCGTAATTTTCACGGGCCATGTCGATCTTGTTTAGATTTGCCAGTGCCCAATGCCCCAATGCGGACACCGGTTCGCGAAAGGACTCGCCCATCTCTGTCAGGCTATATTCTACTTTGGGCGGGATAGTCGGATAATATGTACGGTTGACCAGGCCGTCCCGCTCAAGCTCGCGCAAGGTACGGCTTAGCATACGTTGCGAAATTCCCAGATTTCGTTTCAGCGCATTAAAGCGTAGTATGCCATATTCGGAAAGTGATATAATCACGAGGACGCTCCAGCGATCACCGACGCGCTTTAAAACCTCATTTATACGGACACAATCCGGGCATTTTTCCGAATCTGACATAGTGGTTCCCTTCATGTAACTGAGGCTCAAATATGTGCCTTCTTGCGAACTACTGGTTCCCAATATATATCCAGTCACAATTATATACCATTAAACAAAATCTCTTACAACAGGCCCCGAAATGACAAAAAAAACTTTGAGCGAACAGCTAAACTGGCGCTATGCCACAAAGAAAATGGACCCCGCCAAATCTGTACCACAAGAAAAAGTTGATGCCATTATCGAGGCTGTCCGTATGGCGCCAACTTCCAGCGGCACTCAGCCATTTGAACTTATTGTAGTCACCAATGAAAAAGTGCGGGCGGAGATTTGCAAAGCCGCCAGTGACCAGACACCCATTACGGATGGATCCCATCTTTTGGTCTTTGCGGCTTGGGATAATTATACCGAAGCCCGCATTGACGCCGTCACGGAAGCCAATGTCAAAGCAAGAGGTGATATACCCTTAATTCATCAATATTACGGCAATTTAAAAGCTAATTATATCCCGCGCGAAGCTGAAGTGAATTATGCCCATGCGGCCCGGCAAGCCTATATCGCCTTGGGCTTTGCCATGATTGCGGCCGCAGATCAGGAAGTAGACTGCACGCCTATGGAAGGTTTTGATCCGGCTGCTGTTGATAAAATTCTTGGCCTCAATGAACGCGGACTGCGTTCGGTCGTTCTATTGCCGCTGGGTTATCGTGATGAAGCAGGCGATTGGTTGCTGCCCATGCCAAAGGTACGCAAGTCTCGCGAAACCCTGGTTACATTCGTCGATTAGTCCCCCTCATCCAGAATAGCCACGCAACATTTATAAGAACGGAAACACATATGAGCTTTTTACGTAAACTCTTAGGAACAGCCCCAACACCTACCCCTGACGGCGCATTTAGCCCGTCTAAACTTGCCCTGAAACTCGCAACTTCGTCTACCACTGATTATGATGGCGGTGCTTATGATAGGCCTTACACGGGCGAGAGGAAGATCCTCATGGTGTGCACAGAAGAGCGCAACATGACCATGGCAAATGGTAAGAAATTTTCCACGGGCAATCATCCCGTCGAGATGGGTCTTCCCATGCTGCATCTGTTAGCTGCCGGTTTTGACATCGACGTGGTTACGCCGACAGGCGATCCGGTGAAAGTCGAAATGTGGGCTATGCCCGAAAAGGACGAAGCCGTAACGCAGCTCTTCAATGATTTTGCCGGTAAGTTTGAACGCCCAGGCAGCCTGTCTGATTTTGTCAAATCATCAATGACGGATGATGCGCCCTATGCCGGTGTATTTATACCTGGCGGCCATGGCGCCATGTTGGGATTACCTGATAATAATGATCTTGGGAAACTTCTGCGCTGGGCGCACCAAAAAGACCTCTACACAATGGCTATATGTCATGGCCCAGCAGCTTTATTAGCTGCAAAGAAAGGTTCTGAATTCATCTATGATGGCTATAAAATTGCCGCCTTCCCTGACGCCGTGGACAGACAGACGCCCGGCATTGGTTACCTGCCCGGCCACATGCCTTGGTATTTCGGCGAAAAACTTTCTGAACTGGGCGTGACGATTACAAACAAAAAGGCTGATAACGCCTGTCTTGTAGATAGAAAGCTGATCTCAGGCGCGAGCCCTAAAGCTGCAAATGATTTTGGCCGGGTAGCCGCCTCGACATTGTTAAGCACTTTGAACGCATAGCATCCAGGTGTGAACTAAACCACAGCTTATGCACCACGCATTGACGATCTTCTCTCATTCCATCAATATTAAAGGGACGGGACTAAAAAGCGGGGAAACATGATGAGCATATTTTATTTAGGTTTGGTTTTATTTTTTGTACCGCATTTTTATTCAGCGCTGCGTTCCCGCGCAGAAGGCCGTGACATTCGCGTAAAAATGGGTGAACGCAAATATATGGGCCTCTACTCGCTGGTAACAGCAGCAGGCCTTGGCCTCATCATTTGGGGATATATTAAATCACCCAGCGGGGAGTTTCTATATAGTGGGCCCCACGCAATACATCATTATGCCTGGATCATTATGCTGCCGGCTATGATTTTACTAGCATCCGCCTATGCGCCCCTGGGCCATATTAAACGCTTTGTGCAGCATCCAATGATGCTGGCCGTGTTAATCTGGGCGTTGACCCATCTGGCCATTGGCGGAGACGAAAAACGTGTGCTGCTTTTTGGTTTGTTTGCGCTTTACGCACTGGTTTCACTTATATGCGCCTATCGACGGGGAACGCGTTTAAAGGAAAAGTCCCCCAATATAATCGGAGATGTTATATCCCTCGTCGTTGGGTTTGCACTCACAGGTGTCTTGCTACACGGCGGACATCAAGCTGTATTTGGCGCGGCGCCTTTATAAGTTTTTCTGTCTGCTCTTGGGGAAATTTGAGGCGAAGCGGATTAGAAAAAGACGCCTGATTTCTGTTACGGGGCTTAGCGGACGTTAGGTGAATGACTTAAATCGCCCAAAATAAGCCGCTCAGATAACGACGACTATGCTTCACCATCCGCGAGGTAGATGTGAATTGTACCCCATACTGTAGCTTTATCAGTTTCCCAATTTTCAATATTAGAAGCAAGATGTTCGTCCACTTCTGATACTTGTTCAATTGAGATAACCTCTACCATTTCATCAATCTCTATCAAACGAAGATCTAATTAACGAAGCTCTTCATTGAATTTCTCCCAAGCCGATTCTGCATTATCACATTTCACTGCCATGTATCCCACGGCACCTTGAGCTTCATCTGGCAAAATCAAGTTTGTTAAACTCATGCGCTCAAATGAAACAAGCGCATAGAAAATTTGAGACTCAAACATGACCAATGTATGAAATAATTTTCCATCCCGTACCACTGCCTATATATGCTTGTGCTTCAAAAGAGAAGATAACTCAGCGCCCTACGCTGACATAATTGATACCCAGTTCCGCCATATCATCCGGTGTATATATATTGCGTAAGTCGACAATATTTGGCGCGCTTAAAAGCGATTTAACACGTTTCATATCCAGTGCCCGGAATTGGTCCCATTCCGTAACAATCACGACGGCATCCGCGCCGTCTATACAGTCATAGGCATCATCTGCGTAATCCACATTATCCAGTTCCTTTTTTGCCTCGGTCATGGCTTCCGGGTCATAGGCCCGCACGCGAGCGCCGTTTTTCTGGAGCTGATTGATAATTGTGATACTCGGCGCGGCGCGCATGTCATCCGTGTTGGGTTTAAAGGCCAGCCCCAGGATTGCGATGGTTTTTCCGGAAACCCCGCCAAGGGCGTCTTTGACCTTTTTGGCCATGCGGATTTTGCGGCGATCATTAGCATCCACTACCGATTTCACAATGGACAGGTTTACATCGGCTTCGTCGCCTGTGCGCACAAGGGCGAGCGTGTCTTTAGGGAAACAGGAGCCGCCATAGCCGGGGCCCGCGTTTAAAAACTTGCGGCCGATCCGTTTATCCAGGCCAATGCCGCGCGCAACCTCCTGAACATTTGCGCCGACTGCCTCGCAAAGATCCGCCATCTCGTTGATAAAGGTAATCTTGGTCGCCAAAAACGCGTTCCCCGCATATTTGATCAGCTCAGACGTTCGCCGCGATGTAAATACGATTGGAGTCTCATTCAGATATAGTGGCCGATAAAGATCGCGCATGACGTCTTGCGCCCGCTCACTATCTGTGCCGACCACAACCCGGTCGGGCCGCTTAAAATCATTGATGGCGGCACCTTCGCGTAGAAATTCAGGATTTGATACAACCGCAAACTTATCCGGTGAATGCTTACGGGCGATTATGCGTTCAACCTCATCGCCCGTCCCAACCGGCACAGTGGATTTGGTAACAACCACTGTAAAGTCACTGATATTATCTGCAATCTCTTCGGTCGCCGCGTAGACATAGGAAAGATCAGCAAAACCATCTCCGCGCCGGGACGGCGTGCCAACTGCGATAAATACGGCCTCGGCATCTTTCATAGCGGCCGATAGATCCGTAGTGAATGACAGGCGGCCTGCCTCTACATTGGTGCGGACCAGATCCTGAAGCCCCGGCTCGTAAATAGGAATACCGCCGTTATTTAAGGTTTCAATCTTGCCCGGATCTTTGTCCACACAGATAACATTATGGCCAAAGTCGGCGAAACACACACCCGACACCAAGCCTACATATCCAGTTCCAACCATTACAACGCGCATGACAAATCCTTTACAAGAAAGTCGGCTTATTCACTCGGGGCAATCACAAATAAATTTGCCCTCTCGATCAAACCGTCCGCTCTCTAAATCCTTAGGTGAAATAAGTCCAGACTCGTTATGAACTTCCGAGGGAGTGTCATAATATCTGAACGCCATAGATTTAGGAAGTGTTGTCACCAACCGTTAATATAAAGGTTGAAGACCTAAATGACTTATAATAAGTAGCCGCAAACTTTACGGATCAAGATAATGCTGAGTTTTGATAAATCACCCACGCCGAAATTGGCGAAAGTTGACTTTGCCTAGCCTCTCTCTTGCAATTCCAGTGGGAGCTTGGTCACCCTTTCTCTACGCTACGCTATGCTCTGTTGCGCGGCAGCAAAATGATAAAACCCATATCGCCTTACTAAGCGTCAGTGATGACCCACGAATACGCGAAGATATTGATAGATCCGGAATAAAGTTGGCCTATGAAAGATTTGGACCTGACGCAGGTCAATCTGCAGCTATTGCTGAGGGGTGGAAACATTGTGATGGTGAAATATTAGCCTGGCTAAATGCTGACGATCTCTATTTAAGCGGAACACTTCAAACTGTTTTTAATGCATTTTCAGACAACCCACATCTGGACGTATTTTATGGGCAAAGCTCAATTTCATTTGACGATACAATCATTGGGTTACATCCTGAAGTCACGCCAATAGGCCCACGTTTAAATCGAACTAACATTATTTCCCAACCCTCCTGCTTTGCCAAACGCAAAGCCATTGAAAGCATCGGGAATATAAATCCTGATTTACATTACACTATGGACTGGGATTTATGGCATCGTCTGTACGAATATGGCGCTAAATTCAACAACACTGACAAAATCTTATCACACGTTACCTGGTATTCGAACACTAAAACGGCGTCTATCAGTCCAACACGGTTAAAGGAATGCGGGACAATTTTGCGGCGAAGTCAATCTCTTTTTTCCACGGTCAAAGGCATAACGGCAATAGTTCGACACAATCTGTCCACCTATGGCAAAACAAAAATCCCAAGCGCTTTACCATGGACTACTTTTAACTCCAGTTTTAGAGTGATAAATTACGGTGAGTGGCCATCTAAAAACTTGAAAATTCGCTTTGCCGATCGATCAATACGTCTCAAAAAAAATTCGTCACTGCAATTCGTTCAAGAAATAGAAGAAGATGTGTTGAAAATAGAATTCAACTCCCCTATTGCACCCGGCGAAACGGTTAATCTGGTCTTAGACACTGATACAGATAAACAATTAAGGATGGTATCCGCAAAATGGGGGTAGATACCAACATCACAATCGAATAAAGGGGTGCGAAACATCTCTTAACCAAACCAGTTTTCACATTTTTTGGCAATGAGCACTTCATCCAAGGAAGGACATTATGACTAAAACCGCTTTGATATCTGGCGTTACAGGCCAGGATGGTGCTTACCTATCGCGTTTACTTCTAGAAAAAGGTTATGTCGTCCACGGCATTAAGCGCCGCTCGTCTTCTTTTAACACCTCAAGGATTGACGATATTTATGTGGACCCCTTCGAACCCAATCCAAACTTTGTCCTGCATTACGGTGATCTAACCGACTCGACGAATATTTTGCGGATTGTGCAGGAAACCAAACCGGACGAAATTTATAATCTTGGCGCACAATCCCATGTACAAGTTAGTTTCGAAACACCAGAATATACGGCCAATTCAGATGCTATTGGCGTATTGCGCTTCCTTGAAGCCATTCGCATTCTGGGCCTTGAAAAAAAATCTCGCTTTTATCAAGCGTCAACATCCGAACTTTACGGGCTCGTCCAAGAAACTCCTCAGCGTGAAACAACACCATTTTATCCTCGCAGTCCTTATGCTGCAGCTAAAATGTACGCCTATTGGATTACTATAAACTACCGCGAAGCTTACGGTATGCATGCCTCAAATGGAATTTTGTTCAATCACGAAAGTCCTATGCGCGGAGAAACTTTTGTCACCCGAAAAATTTCCAGAGCAGTGGCAGCAATCCATCACAGTCTACAAGATACTATCTATCTGGGAAATATTGATGCCAAGCGCGACTGGGGCCACGCCCGTGATTACGTCGAAGGTATGTGGCGTATATTGCAACAGGACGAACCTGACGACTTCGTCTTAGGCACAGGCGAAACTCATACAGTTAGAGAATTTGTTGAACTTGCCTTTAAACACATCGGTATTGATATTATTTGGGAAGGTGAAGGCGTAAACGAAATTGGTAAAAACGCCGAAACCGGCCATACTTTAGTGAAAATTGACCCAAGATATTTTCGCCCAACTGAAGTTGACTTACTTTTGTCTGACCCGACAAAAGCAAAAGAAAAACTCGGCTGGACTCATACAGTTTCTTTCACTGAGTTAGTAGAAGACATGGTTTCACATGACCTGAAACTCATGGAAAGAGAGAAGCTGCGCAAGCAACGCCATGACTAGTTATAACCTTTCTGGAAAACGCATATATGTCGCGGGCCATCGAGGCATGGTGGGCTCCGCGATTGTCAGGCGTCTTCAAAGTGAAAATGCTGCTGAAATATTGACCGCGACAAGTGCCGATATCGATCTACGAAATCAAGAAGCGGTCAATAGCTGGATGGCTCAAAATAAGCCCGACGCAATTTTTTTGGCGGCGGCGAAAGTCGGCGGCATTGTGGCAAATAACAGCTATCCGGCTGAATTTCTCTACGATAATATAGCTATTGCTACTAATATTATTCATGCCGCTCATGTTAATAAGGTTGAAAAACTGCTTTTCTTAGGGTCTTCCTGTATCTATCCAAAATTTGCTCCCCAACCCATAAAAGAGAATTCTTTGTTGGAAGGTGCCTTAGAGCCCACAAATGAGTGGTACGCGATTGCCAAAATAAGCGGTATAAAAATGTGTCAGGCCTATCGGAGACAATATGGCTGTGACTTTATTTCTGCCATGCCCACAAATCTATATGGACCTGGCGACAACTATCACCTGGAGCATTCTCACGTTATCCCCGCATTGCTACGAAAAGCCCATATAGCAAAAGAAACAGGTGCTGACTCCATGGAAATTTGGGGCACTGGAACAGTGAAGCGAGAATTCATGCACGCTGATGATTGCGCGGATGGATTGGTATTTGCCATGAAAAATCTGTCTCAAGAACAACATGTTAATGTTGGTCAGGGTAGCGATGTTACAATTGAAGAGCTTGCCAAATTGGTCATGGAAACGGTTGGCTTTAAAGGCAGGTTGACGAAAGACACCTCTCGCCCTGATGGTACTCCGCGTAAAATTATGGATGATAGCCAGCTTAAAGCGCTTGGATGGGCTCCGCGTTATGACTTAAAAACCGGCTTAAAAGATGCCTATCGCTGGTTCCTGGAGCACCAGGACAATATACGCGAAGTCTAATAAAATTAGCCCCAGGTCTTCCACGGCGCTTCACCACTATCCCATAAACTCTCTAGTTGGCGTTTATCCCGCAAGGAATCCATAGGTTTCCAAAAACCGAAATGCTTGTATGCAGCTAGCTGTCCATCACGGGTAAGGTTTCTCAGAGGTCCTTGCTCCCACACTGTGGAATCCTCATCAATATAATCCACGACCTTGTTGTTGAGAACGAAAAACCCACCGTTAATCAGACCCATTTCATTTGCCGGTTTTTCAGAGAAGTTTGAAACAACTTCCTCATCTGTCAGCTCCATGACACCGAAACGTCCCGGTGAAGGTACAGCCGTAACAGTCGCTAATTTTTTTTGGGACTTATGAAAGTCGACAAGGGCTTTTATATCTACATCGGCGACACCGTCACCATAGGTCAACATAAAATCTTCACCGTCAAGATAGGGGGCAATCCGCTTAACACGACCGCCGGTCATTGTGTTCAAACCCGTATCAACTAACGTCACCTTCCAGTTTTCATGGGGTCGATTCAAATACTCAACCTCACCTGTCTGCAGATCAACACGAAGATCAGAGTTCAATCGGGAAAAATTCGCAAAATAACTTTTGATGAAATCACCCTTATAACCACAACAAATGATAAAATCATTGAATCCGTGATGCGCATAGCCTTTCATGATATGCCAGAGAATTGGCTTCCCGCCAATTTCCACCATTGGCTTTGGACGGCGATCAGTTTCTTCTGATAAGCGTGTACCAAAACCGCCCGCTAAAATTACTACTTTCATATTTACCCTCATTCGCCCGTAATTACATTACTCTTGAAACTATCACTTATCCTTGCAATCAAACTTCTGCTCCTGTTGTTTCATAAGGTGGATCACTCCGCAGCATGTTTATCAACTGCTTCAGCATTATCGTTCGACATTTTTTTTGAAATTTTATACTCATAAACACGTTTCAACTTGAGGCCCAGTTTGGCTGCATGAGCATAAGCAGATTTACCAGCAGGATAGTGTTCAAGCGTGTAGCCTATAGGACGACCAAACTTAAACATACCCTTGTATCCGCTTTCAACCAATATCTGATGCTGGCGCATTTTTAGAAAGTCCAGCTCAAGATCAATGATTTCCTGATGAGAAATCAAATACGGCCCCTTAAAGAAGTTACGAACAAATGCGAAAGGTTTGTAGACTCCCCGTGAATCTAAAACCCTATTGAGTTTTCGAATTGGTCGATTACCGTAATCAAAAAGCGGTAACGCATCTGGATATCGCTCTTCCAAATAAGATCTGGGCCTCTTAACCTGAAAATACCCAGGAAACCGTGATTTAGCTAAAATTTGATGTTGGAAAAGGGGGAGTTGCTCCAAATTAAATTTCTTCAAATCTGAAATTGGAACAATATAGGGGCTCTTGAGTAAAAATCCGATTTTCTGAGGTCCCGTTTTAAAAAGAGCCTTAAATAACCCAGCAAATGGGCGAATAACGGGGTTCTTTTCAGCACCTTCCCAAAGCGGGGTAAACACATGGTTCCGTGTATCTTTGGCAACCTTTTTTTTAATCGCATCGCGCATTGAATATGGAGCATGCTGATTAATAAATGCCATACCGGATGGTAAATTTTGTTTAGTTCGTTTTGATCTTACTTTTTTATATCGATGCCAGGTTTCGCCAAAAGCCCCACGATCGGGTTCTTCGACAACAACCCCTTCATTCTCAGCAACATATTCAGTTTCGATGACCGCCGTATAAAGAACGCCCAGTTTAATTCCGCTACGTTTTTTAACACGCATAGAGAATTCATAATCTGACAAATAGTGAGGGAAGTCTTTTTCATTAATAGTGCCAGCCCGTTTTACGGCCCACATAGGATACAAAGTTCCCCGGCCAGGTAAGACAGAGCTATCCAAATCGATACCGCTCTCAGGAATTATAGTTTTATCCTTGGCCCTGAATGCAAAGTTTTTCCAATCCAAAGAAACACCTGCATCCATGATATGACTATGATCCCCTTCACGAACGACAATACCACATAAACCAGCAACATGTTCAATACTGGCATCCACCAGTTTTTGGACGTAATCGGCTTGAAAAGCCGTGTCATCATTCATCAGCATCAAGAAATCATCATTATGAGCTTCCAGCATGACGTGATCCACACCCATTTTAGTGGCGCCGCCCCACCAGACTTCCTTTGGAGATACTAAAACTGTTACAGATGGAAAATTTTCTCTTAGATGCTCAACAGTGCCGTCCGTTGACCCGCCATCACAAATTATAATTTTTATTGAACCGTAAGTTTGGCCTAATAAAAGCTCTACGCAACGAGTTGTTCTTTCAAGTCGGTTATAAACAGGAATAACAATATAAACAGTGCGTCCCACAACCAATAACCTTACGCTGCCGACTGTTGATCATCTTCAGCGACTTCTGTTTCATTGTCATCTTCACGTAGATCACCCAAAGTCCAAACTTGATCCAACAATATTGGGCTATGGTTTTCACACATGCCCGTTCCAAAGAAGTCACCCTCGGCCACTGTAAACTCTCCGGCATCAACAATGTAATCTGCTTCGTCACCCTCAGCCGTCATTCGGTAATCAAATCCATAAATTCCAGGAATTAACGGAAGGCGAGGAATGGTTACCCGCATCACGCCATTTTCTTGCATTTTTTTGAAACCATAACCTGTTTTTTCAGTTGAAATTCGGGAAAGGTATTTTCCACCTTCGTCTTTAATAGCAATGCCAATTTCAACATCGGTTGTGGAATCCGGACTAGCACAAACATACTCAAAACATAACGTCATGGTCTCACCACAAACCGGGCTGGCAACTTTACGGCCCAGTTCGTCCTCAAACCAATAATTGTCAATAATGACAGCACCATTCCCCATACGCTCTTGTCCGGCGCCCAAGGCTTTGGCTTTACCATCTTCAAACATATTGGCGAGATAAAAGGACACAACATCTGCCGGTGCGCCATCACGGACCACCTCCCCCTCTTCCAACAGAACAGCGCGGTCACAATAGGTTTTAACAGCATTCGTGTTGTGGCTGACAAGGAGGATGGTTCTTCCAGACTCACGCATTTTACGAATTTCTGTCAGGCATTTTCTTTGAAAACCAGCATCCCCAACAGCAAGCACTTCATCCAACAACAAAATTTCAGCTTCAAGCTGTACAGCGACTGCGAAGCCTAGACGGGACCGCATACCTGTTGAGTAATGTTTAACTCTTTTATCTATAAACTCACCGATTTCAGAAAATTCTACGATTTCATCAAATCTTTTATCGATCTCATCACGGCTAAGACCAAGAATCATTCCGCCCATATAAACATTTTGCCGCCCTGTAAACATAGGGTGAAAACCCGTACCAACACCAAGTAAGGCACTAATTCTACCATATATCTCAATCCGACCACTTGTCGGGTGAGTCACCTGAGTGATTAATTTTAACAGAGTCGTCTTTCCGGATCCATTCCGACCAATAATCCCAACAACCTCGCCTTTTTTAATATCAAGGTTGATGTCCTTCGTAGCCCAAAAACCTCTAGGACCAGGTTTAACCACTGGTTTTCCCTGTAAGCGTAGTTTTAGATTCCGCCACAAGGTTTTAGAATTACGGTAAAGCCGCATTGGAACATGTCTAAATTGCTGATAGCCGTAAGGCTCAAAGCACTTATTAAGCCCCTTAATCCTTATAGCGTATTCGCTATCATCCTCTACTTGAAGAACTTCAGAGCTATCCACTGTTGTTTGCTCAATGTCTTCTGAAGTCTTAGCTTCAGAAAGTACGGGCGTATTTGGAATATCATTGCTCATATCATATCCGATAATTCGCGTTGAATTTTGTTAAAATAGATAATGCCAAATATACCAACAAATATCGTGGTAACAGTTGAGGAAATAATCAGCTTAACACTGGCAGTCTCTGTTCCGAAAAAGCACCAACGAAACCCCTCAATAACACCCGCCAAAGGGTTAATTCCCCACAAAATGTGATACTTCTCCGGTACAATGGTTGATGGATACCAAACGGGAGATCCAAAGAACATTAACTGCGTAATTGTCGGCAGTGCATAACGCACATCACGATATTTCACCGTTAAGGCAGATACAAAAACAGCTGAGGCCGCACCCAATATCGCTACCCCCAATATAGCCACAGGTAAAACTAATAAATGCATATCAATAGGCTGCTTCAGAACTACAAAACAGACACAGAAAAACAAGAAAGCGATAATAAAATCCACACTGGCGGATAATGTCGTAACAATCGGGAATATTATTCGTGGAAAGTATACCTTGCCAATAAGAGCTTCATTACTCAGAACAGCTCCAGCGCCATCGCCCAAGCATTTTGCAAAAAACTGATAGGGAACAATAGCCGCCAACAGAAAGATTGAGTAAGGCGTCTCATCACCTGATGAAAAACCTCCTAACAGTCCAAAAAACACGTTTAGAATGACCATGTAGCACACAGGCGTGATTAGTGCCCAAAAAATACCCAGCAATGATTGTTGATAACGCCCACGTATAGAGCGCATGGTTAGCATCCTGATCAGATCCCGCTGTTTCCACATCTGGTATAAGTTAAGCCAGATGCTACTGCGATCTGCAGTGATAACCTCATGGGGTTTTATGTGATCATACATGACGCATGTCCCTTTTTCGCCCCGTCCTTTAGCCAGCCAAACTTTATCAGGCAAGTGATAAATGGAGTCACATTTGGGATTGCATGGAGACTTTAACTTGATATAGCCATCAAAGACTTAATACGGGATATGCGTAATTTCACGATAGAACCAAAATGTGCGGAATAGCAGGTATAATATCGCAAAATCCACGTCCTGATCTGGCTACAGACATGCGGATTATGACAGCAGGTCTTTTCCATCGCGGCCCCGATCAGGGTTACGTTGGAAATCGAGCCAATTACAGATACCATTTTGGTGTCCGCCGATTGAAAATCATTGATTTATCAGGTTCTGATCAACCTTTATCAACGCCTGACGGGTCGCTCACACTGGTTTTTAACGGGGAAATCTACAATCACCCTGAAATTCGAGCCCTATTAGAACCCAAAGGAATTTCATTTTCAACGCAAGGCGATGGAGAAGTCATTCTTTACCTATATCAACAATTTGGACTAAAATTTGTTGATTACCTTCGCGGTATGTTTGCGATTGCCCTTTGGGATAATCGAAAAAATATACTGATTCTTGCTCGGGACAGACTTGGTGAAAAGCCACTATATATCCATGAGGGCAAAGATATTTTTGCTTTCTCTTCGGAAATCAGGGCTCTCTACAAAGCCAGCTTTATTTCTGATGAAATAGATTGGTCTGCTGTTAATTCGTATTTCCACTCCAATTATATACCAGAGCCTTTAACGCCCCTAAAAGACATCCGAAAATTCCCAGCTGCGCATATTATGGAAATTGATCTGGACACAGGCAGGCGCAAACTACATCGCTATTGGTCAATGCTGGACTCTGAACTCGATTTGTCAAGCGACCCTGAGCAGTTAAAGTCACAAGCTGAAAGTCTGATCAATAAAAAAGTCCATGATTCTGTTCAATATTGTTTACGGTCGGACCAACCCATGGCTATCGCGTTATCGGGCGGCATGGACTCCAGCGCCGTCGCAACCATAGCTGCGCAACACAACAAAGACATTACGGCAATTTCAGTTGGCTTCAAACAAGACAAGGAAGAGCGTAAGACCAAGGATGAACGCGAAGAAGCAGCAGACCTTGCAGCCTATTTAGGACTGAAATTTCATCCTGTCGAAGTTTCAGAAGAAGACCTAGAAATAGGTTTTGAAAACGTGG
>JAHDGM010000051.1 GCA_020627655.1 Hellea sp. | reverse complement strand
GCGAATATGATTTCAAATCTATCCTCGCCACGCCTAAAACACGCTTTAACGGCAGCCTGACCCCGCACCGTATGTATGGGGTCAACACATTCAACATCTCGGACATATTAGCTATGCGAAGCCTGGCCGCAGGCTCCAAACTAAACGATGTTATGCTATCCATTACAGGGGGTGCTATGCGGCACTACCTAGCCGCTAAGGACGAGCTGCCCAAAACATCTGTGACAGCCATGGCACCGATTTCTGTCCGTTCTGATGATGAAAAGAATGCCATGGGAAATCAGGTATCAGCCATGTTCGTGCCACTGGGCTCTCATATTGAGAATGCCCATGAGCGTCTGAAATATGTTTCTGAGGAAACGGCTAAAGCCAAATCCCTCACAAATGCTCTTGGCGCACGGCAAACTGCCGAAATGGCAAAACTTGCCCCTTCAATGGCCATGAATGTCGGAGCGGCCCTCTATTCTCGTTTGAAACTGGCTGATAAAACCAAGCCTTTCCTGAACACAGTTGTGACTAATGTCCCTGGCCCGCGTATCCCGCTTTATTCCGCCGGAGCCAAGCTGATCGGTGTCAATGGCATGATGTGCCTGGTAGATGGTATGCGTCTTGGACATATTGTGCATTCTTATATGGATGAGATCAGCCTGTCCTATACGGCAGATCGGGACGCTATGCCTGATCCTGATTTTTATGGCAAATGCGTTCAGGCTAGTTTCGATGACCATATGAAAGCCCTAAAAGCCTTGCAAAAAATCGAAAACGCTAAGAAGACAATCAGGACCAAAGCGCCCGCTAAATCACCGAAGTCCAAGATAAAGCCAAAGGCAGTAAAATCTTCACCGGCGGTCGATGCGAAACCAGGGAAGTTGAATTAATATGGAAACCACCATGACACAAAAATATAAACACCGAGCGCCATCTCCCCTATGGACCCTGCTCGAAGGGCGCTGGGTGTTTGAGGCTGCATCTTTTTATTCCATACGGCCCTTATTAAAACGTCTTCCCAAAGGTGACGGGCACCCGGTTATTGTGTTTCCGGGCTTTCTGGCCAGTAGTTTCTCCACGCGCCCACTACGCAGCCTTTTAAGAGATCTTGGCTATGCCTCATATGATTGGGGACTTGGCCGGAATCTAAAATTCAATCCTGAAGTCGAAGAAAAAATGCTCGACCTGTTAAAGAAAACGTTTCTTAAGCATGGCCGGAAAGTTACACTAATAGGCTGGAGCCTTGGCGGAGTATTTGCGCGCGAAATTGCGAAAACATATCCTGACTATGTACGTAGCGTTATCACTCTTGGTAGTCCCATTACCGGGCCCAGGCACGCAGCGCGGGCGCGGCCATTATTCGAACTGCTAAACGGCGGGCCATCCCCAGAGACAGCTAAGCGTCTGGAACAGCTTCACGTACCACCACCCGTTCCATCAACATCAATTTATTCCAAGACTGATGGCATCGTGCACTGGCATGGTTCTGTTCAGGATGATGTTCACCAAGCTGAAAACATTCAGGTTCATGCCAGTCATCTCGGCATGGGAACAAACCCGCTGGTTATGTATATTCTCGCGGACCGTTTATCTCAAAAAGAAGATGGCTGGGCACCCTTTGATAAAAGCGGATTAAAGAAATTCTTGTTTAAATCGCCCAAAGGTTTCCGCCGGGATCTTGGAGACTTTTACTGATCAGTTTTACAAAACTGAAAGTGTCCAGAAACTGGCACCAACCAGAATTGATAAGACAGACGAAAACGCGGCATTAAATGAATCTTTGACGAACATTGGATTTAACTCGGATTTAGCAGTGCCATGCAAGTTCAAAACAAAATCAAAATGAATATTCGCGCTCACGGTCAGGATCATCCCTGTGATCAAACTGAATATCAGGGCAAAAATCGGCGCTCTACCAAGAGCAAATAAAGGCGTCGAACTGGACAAAGCGGCAATCAATATTTGTCCAAACCCCGAAACAAAAACCGCAAGACACAACACAAACAAAAGAGTTATTTTGCATAGTGTCGTTGATTTTGATTTCTGTCTAACTGCCTGATACCAAACTAGGGGAGCTGACGATAATAAAGATATTATTACGATCAAGGGAAAGTTCCAGTTCAACGCCCATAAAGTCTCAGTCTCTGGAAACCCAATGACCTGTCTGGAGATTACATAAAATGCATAAATAAGCACAAGAACTTTCAGAATAGCAAAGCCAATAGTGGTGAGTTCCAACGATGGAGTATCAAATTTTTCTGCAATCTCTTCAGCCGGAATTCTCTTATAATCCCATAAGCAAAAAATAAAAATTGCTAGAAAACCAACGGTCGAAGTTGCCAAGATGGCGACCACTAAAAATAACTCGCCGAGATATCGTAGAGGTCTGCCATAACAGATTCTGTTGTAGGCCAGCGGCCAGCACCCTTGCCACGAATTTTATAAGCGTCCCCATCGTCAAAATAGAAAATGGCGTGAGCCTCTTCGGCGTCCGCCTGAGCAATGAAGTTATTTAAGGACAAGTCTTTTAATTTCAGGGCAGCGTCAAAACCGGTCTCGTGTTTCCAGACTATTGAAATACGTTTTATGGCGCCGTTGATTTGAGCGGGTGGTTCAAAGTTTTCAATGGTATCGCGCGGAATATCATCCAAGGTAATTTCTTTGCCAAACCCTAAAAGTGAGACAAGGCGGATTTTAGCGCCTGCGTCAGCTCCCCCGACATCAGACGTCGGATCAGCTTCGGCATATCCTTTATCCTGCGCGATTTTGAGCGCTTCATCATAGGATTTACCGCCGCAAATTTCACCCAGCATGAAATTGGTCGTTCCGTTTAAAAGCGCTTCAACCCGTTTGATACGGCCCGCTTCGCGGATACACATTTCAAGAACCGGCATGCCGCCCCCGGCCGCACTGGAAAATTGCAAAATCCGGTCATTATCTTTAGCATGATCCAGCAATGCCCGCCCGCCTGCAGCTATGGCCTGCTTATTCGCGCTCACCACATGCACGCCGCGCGAAAGCATGTCTTTGGTATATTCCAGCGGCGGCTCAATGGGGCCTGAAACATCGACAAATATATCAGGTTTTGCGTCAAGCAAGTCCTGATAATCTGTTGTCAGTTCGTGATCTTTATAACCTTGATCAAGATATTTTTGTTTATCCCGTATCATGATTTTGACCATTTCAAAACGATCGGGATTAGCCTTGATACGGCGGTAAACACCGCCGCCGACACTGCCGCAACCCATCATGACGACACGCAGTTTCTTTGGCTCAGGCGAAACTCCCGGCTTGCCGGATTTAGCGCCAATTTTTGTATAAAATGGAATACCCGGCTTGCCAATTTCAAATTCCAGGGCGTTGTCCTGCGCAAATTCGAGCGCCTTGGGCGAGACTAAAACTTCTGCTTTTTCGCGGGCGTCCTGCCAGGAAATCATATCGTAGCGCTTCGCATTACCGCCTTGAGCATAAGGATCAGAGGTATAAACCCCGTCGACATCTTTAAGCAGGAGCGCTGGCACGCCAAGCCGCTGCGCCACATAAAGCGCCGTATAATCGGCCCCGCCATCGCCCAGTAATGACGGGCGATCATTTTCGCCAATGGCCACATAACCCGGCATTACGACAATATCATGATTTTTAAGATCCGTTTGAAGCTGCTTCACATCCAGATCCACAAGCTCTGCTTCCGTATTAGGACCGCGCGCTTTGAGTCCCAGATCACGCGCCTGACGCACAAAGGCAGGCGCACCGACACGCTCTAACGCCAAAGCGAGTAACGCAGCGGATTTTCGTTCACCCAGCTGAATAAGCTCTGGTAGATTTTTGGCTGTTCCGTCCGGCCCGATGCGGCGCGCCTCTGCCAGCAAAATATCGGTTTGATCACCCTGTGCTGACGTTACGGCCACAACGTTTTTACCTTGCCGATAATGGCGATAAATCTCAGAAGCCGCATCCGTATAATCTTCCAGTGAACGCAGCACGGAATGGCCAAAATTTAAAACAATAATAGGAACAGGCATAGTTCTCTCTTAGCTGGTTTTTATTACGCGCCCGCAAGCAAGGGCAAATCAGCGCGTTGATTAAGGGGAGGTCAGTAACATTTCACAGTCAGGAGTCAATCTCAATTCAGCGCCCAAATGTCCTATCGCCTAAGATGATATTTAGGCATAAGCTTTGGATCATGAAAATGGATAGTGATCTGATCATCATTGGCGGCGGCCTCGTTGGCCTAACGGCGGCTCTGGCCTGCGCCCATAAAGGCGCATCTGTGACCTTGCTGGACGCGCAGGATCCCGATGAGCATTTGAAAGCAGAATTTGATGGCCGCGCTTCAGCCATTGCTGCCAGCTCGTTTCAAATGTACCGGCATTTGGGAATTGATGAGCGCCTAGCAGGCCATGTGCAACCTATCACAGATATCCTTATAACGGACGGCGAAACGGGCGGATATATATCTCCGTTATCCCTGCATTTTGACAGTCAGGATGCCGGGGATCAGCCCATGGGTTTTATGATGGAGAACCGGCGGCTCAGACGAGCTCTGTTAGAAGCTGTCAAAGACAACCCAAAGATTCGAATGCTCGCACCCGTCCACATAACAGGTTTTGATGAAAGCGCGGCGGCCATAACTGTTCAGATAGATGGACAGGATGACGTTATCGCCAGCGCCTTAATCGCCGCTGATGGACGCAATTCCTTTTGCCGCAAACAGTCCGGAATTGGCGTCTCCACCATCCCTTATAAACAAAAAGCCATTGTAACCACTGTGGTCCATGAAAAACCCCATGAAGGCACAGCCCATGAGTTATTTTTGCCAAACGGGCCTTTTGCGATCTTGCCCCTGACCGATAACCGCTCTTCTATTGTTTGGACCGATACACCCGAAGCCATTGATGCGGCTATGGCATTACCGGAACATATGTTCGCAGCAGAGCTGGCGCGCCGATTTGGAAATATGTATGGACAGGTCGGCCCCTGCGCGCCGCGCTGGGCCTATCCGTTATCGCTGCAAATGGCTGAAGACTATATTAAAGGCAGGCGCGTGCTTATCGGCGATGCTGCCCATGCCATCCATCCCATTGCCGGACAGGGTCTTAATATGGGTCTGCGCGACGCGGCGGCTCTTGCTGATGTAGTGTATAATGCCCGCTCAAACGGTTTGGATATTGGAACTAATTTAGACGATATGCAGATTTGGCGTAATTTTGATAACCGCATCCTTGCCGCCTCGACGGATATATTTAATCGCCTGTTTTCTAATAATATAGCGCCGATCAAACATGCCAGACGATTGGGGCTGGGCCTGATGGACAAAATCAAACCCGCGCAAAGCTTTTTCATCAAAGAAGCGGCAGGCCTGCACGGCGAACTCCCGAGTTTGCTGCAGTAACTATATAATTTTACATTTTACGACGTGACACTCATCACGTCTACATTGCGGTAAAAACTGTACCCTTAAGACCAAGAGGTAAGTTATGCGGCTTTTTGTAATCATTGTTTTTCTTATTTCGCTGTTATTAAGCGGACAAGCAAAGGCACAATTTTTTAAACTCCCTCCTAATATAGGAAGTCCTTATTGTGAAAGCGTAGATGGAACTGTGAGCATTCATGCTCATTATGATATGGCGCGGGTTGATGGCTGTTTTGATTTGGATGATGGTACAGGAACACCCGACTTGATTGTAACGAATCTAGCGGAACCTGACGTCACAAATAACAGCCCGTGGTATGGATTTAAAGTCGTTCCATCCAGCACTGACGATTTCAATATAACCATCAGATGCTTTAACCCTAACACACTCAACTGCAACGCAGATCGTTATCACCCCAAAAGAAGCAGAGATGGACGCAGTTGGAGCGAAATAGCTAATACGTCCATAACTAACTCCAATAATGATCAATTCACGATTCATTTCAGTAACGAAACTCAGCCTTTTTTCATATCCGCACAACCAATTACTGGTGATGTTTATTATAATAGGATTTTGGAAAAACTGGGCGCACAACCTTTTAGTTCGAGATTTCAGATTGGCACCTCAAGTAATGGCAGTCCCATTGAAGCTATTTTGCTTTCGCTTGGGCAGCAAAGTAAGATGCCTAACAAACCTACGATTATCTTAACAGGCCGGCAGCACCCTCCTGAAGTTACCGGGGCTATAGCTTTAAGCGAATTTGCCTATACATTGATTCAACAAGATTTACTGGCAGTCGGTTTTTTGGATAACTACGATGTATTGATTATTCCAAACATGAATCCCGATGGGGTTGCTGATGGAAACTGGCGTAATAATAGCAACAATTCGCCTTTAAATCCTGCTATGGACCTTAATCGAGACTGGAATGATGTAACTGGCTTTACACAACCGGAAACAGCTGCCGTTAAATCTATAATAGATGACATAGTCGCCGAAAATATTCCTATTGTTTTATTCATTGATTTCCATTCAACACATGCAGATAAGTTTTATATTCAGACCAACAACTATCATCCTTCCACACATGCTGACTTCCCCGAAAATTGGAAAACTGCAGCGGAAACAGTACATGGTTCTGCATCTCCATATTACCTCGATGAAACGAGAGCTTCTTTCTATAACTCTAAGCGGTATATGCGTGATAGATTCGACATTAATGCCATCACTTATGAAGTCGATGATGAGTCAGATATATCCGATATTTCAAGTTGGGCCAGAGCCTATGCAATTGCTATGACGCAAGTTTTAATGACTTGGTAGATAGTTTCATCACTAAGTAATCGTCCCGCCCCTGACCTCGAACATGTCAGCACGCCCATCAAACGCCTCAAACAAAGCGGCATCCGTTCCGGTGAGAAAAACCTGAGTCCCTAAATCTATCAACTCTTCGGTAAGCGCCGCTCTTCGGCCAGAATCCAAATGCGCTGCTACCTCATCTAACAAAAGAAAAGGATGCTTATCAGATTGCGCATGGGCCTGGGCCAGCATGAGCCCTATCAATAGGGCCTTTTGCTCACCTGTGGAACAACTGGCCGCAGACATGGATTTGGGGACATGGCTCACTAAGAGGTCAGCGCGGTGTACACCACGTAATGTACGGCCCGCCCTGATATCCAAAGATCGATTATCTGCCAAAAGCTGGGCGAACCGTTCGGATACTTCCTCTTCGGACAGTCCGCTCTGTACCAAATCCTCAATCTCGCCTTCCAGAGCCAGGCGCGATTTTGGAAAGACTGTTTCCGGACGCCGGTCAATTTCATCGCTCAGGGCATATAATGTTTTAGTTCGCGCAGACGCTATTTTAGCGCCATATCGCGCCATGTCCCATTCCAGGGCTTCATACCACCCCCGATCTGAGATGTTTTCGCCCAGCAGGCGGTTACGCTCGGCGCGGAGCTTTTCATAGGACAGTACATTGGCACCGTGATCGGGTGCCTGCATTAATGTGAAACGATCCAGAAATTTTCGGCGATCTGAAGCCGGTCCTGTGAAAAGACGGTCCTGAGCCGGCGTTAGCCAGAACAACGTCACATAAGCAGACAAGGCTGTACCGCTGACAGTTTTATCATCAATACGAATAACCCGGCGACGAGGGGCTTCAGGCACTTGCCCAATAGCAAGCTTTATCATGTCATCCTGGGTCATCAGAGAGGCGTTGACACCCCAGGCCGGCGCCCGGCTCTCACCTTCTTGCCGGGTAAGCGCTTCAAGACGCGCTCTACGCAGACCTCGCCCAGGGGATAATAAAGAAACAGCTTCGAGCAGGTTGGTCTTACCCGCGCCGTTTTCACCATGTAAAACAACAGGCGCACCGGAAAAATCAATATCCAGAGCCGCGTAATTCCGAAAGTCCGTCAGGCGGAGATGGGAAATATAATGCCCGGCGGCCACTAGACCCGAAGCGGCATCAGCACAAACAGGCTGTCCTTGTCCTCACTATCACGCACAAGTGCCGGAGACGCTGGCCCGTCTAGCATAAAGGTCGCGTCGCGGCCTTCAATTTGTCCGGCCACGTCCAGAAGATATTTGGCGTTAAATCCGATCTCAATCGGCTCATCACCATAATCAACCATAAGGTCTTCATGAGCATTGCCGCTCTCCGGGTTATTGACTACCAGAGACAGGCTGTCTTGAGACAGGGATAATTTTATGGACCGGGATTTTTCAGCAGAAATTGTGGCAACGCGATCAACAGCATCTGCAAAAACTTTATTATCAATCACCAATTCACGGTCATTATTACGGGGAATAACGCGCTCATAATCCGGAAAGGTTCCGTCGATCAGTTTAGACGTCAAAACGGCATCACCCAAAGTGAAGCGAATTTTTGCATCAGATACAGATATTGTGACGTCGCCATCCGAGCTATCGATCAAACGGCGAACCTCAGCGACTGTTTTGCGCGGAATAATAACGCCGGGCAGACCAGCTGCTCCGTTAGGGAGTGCGGTCTCAGACAGCGCCAAACGATGCCCATCCGTTGCCACGGCGCGCAGGACGCCATCATGGGCGTGAACATATATACCGTTTAGGTAATAGCGTGTCTCTTCTGTGGAGATGGCAAATTTGGTTTTATCGATTAAGCGGCGTAAATCCGCGGCCGACATATCAAATTCGTGGGTGAAGCCATCTGCCGTCATTTTCGGAAAATCACCGGATGGTAAAAGCGGCAGGGTGAAATGCGCACGGCCAGCATCTACATCCAAGCGTTCTTCATTGTTAATTTTGAGGGAAACCTGAGCACCGTCAGGCAGTTTTCGAGCAATGTCGTAAAGTGTGTGAGCCGGTGCCGTGATGTCTCCCGGGGCATCAACACTGGCGCTGGTACTTTCAGAAATTTCAATATCCAGATCAGTGGCGACAAAATGCAGTTTTCCGTCCTGGGCGCTCATTAGGACATTTGACAAAATCGGAATCGTGTTGCGGCGTTCGACCACGCTTTGAACATGACCCAAAGCCTTTAAAAGATCAGCGCGCTCAATGGCTATTTTCATGTTGTTCCCCAACTCGCTATTGTGAAAACAGCCCCGCGGCGGCAACCGTCGGGGCGATAATTCTTCGGATCACTTTAACCAAAAAGGCGAAAAAGCCAAGCCTTTTGACACGTAAACGCTTAGGACTTTAATGCTTCTTCCAGACGAGTTATCTGTCCATCTAAAACTGCATCATCCTGACGCAATTGGGTGATGCGTTTCACTGCATGCATGACCGTTGTATGATCTCGTCCGCCAAAGCGGCGGCCAATATCCGGCAAGGATCGTTTCGTCATTTTTTTACAGAGATACATGGCAACCTGACGCGGTCTGGCGACTGCACGCGCGCGGCGTTTGGACGCCATATCATCCAATGTGATGCCAAACTCTTCAGCTGTGGTACGTTGAATTTTATCAACAGTAATCCGCATGCCAGCCATATAACGGCTACCAGAGAGTGTTTCCTGAATGCTTTCTAGTGTGATTGGCGTGCCGAGAAATTCAGACTGTGCAACAACCTGATTAAAAGCACCTTCCAGATCTCGCGGTGTGGCGTTTATCCGCGCCGCCAGAAGGTCACGTGCCTGGGCTGGGATTGCCAGATTAGGATGCCCGTTTTGACGGCGCATTGAAATCAGACGGTCTAATATGCGAACCCGCAAGTCATAATCTGCGGCGCCGATCTTGCACACAAGGCCGCTGCCTAAATGGGATTTAAGACGCGGTGATGCTTTTTCAAGTTCGTCCGGGTGACGATCCGTAGTCAGTAAAACCTGCCGCCCTTCACCCACCATAGAAATGAGCGTGTGAAGCATCTCTTCTTGGGACGAGGTTTTATTAGCCACAAAATGCGCGTCATCGATCATCAACAAATCAACGCTACGCAGTTTACGCTTAAACGCTTCAATAGCCTCTCTTCCAGATCCCCGGAGTGAGGATATAAACGTACTGACAAATTCCTCACCTGAAATTTTCAAAACTTTCCGATCCACCATGGCGGCTTCTATGGAATTTTGTATGGCATATAAAAGATGGGTTTTGCCCATACCGTTATCACCATAAATGACAATCGGATTATATTGCGATATGTCGAAGTTACCGACCTGGCGCGCCACCGCGACTGCAAACTCGTTAGATGGACCAACAACAAAATTCTCAAATGTGAAATTGCCGCGTCGCCCAAGTTTAGCCGTTGTTACTTGCGTCAAAGGCTCTGATTTTGACACAGGGGTGGCCGAACTGGTGGTTGAAGACACGCGCTGCGAAGTCCTTGGAGCGCGGGGAACAGGATCATGGGCAGGCTTGGAAATAATAACGTTTCGCGGCGGAGCGACCTGATCATGTTTTTTCCAAAGACGCCGAAGCTCTTCCTGATATGAACCTTCGATCTTTGAGGCAATAAAACGTGTTGGCGCTGCTAGAGTGACTGTATAGGGATCAGCCGCACTAATATGCAACCGACCAGTCCATGAACGATGAACATTTGGACCCAGCGCATATGACAAGTCTTTTTGAACATGCGCCCAAGTTTTATGAGCGCTCTCCACCGGAGTTTCACCCGTAAACAGGTCCGGCTTTACAGTAGACAAATCACTCAATGGCGCCGAACCAGTATTCACGCTTCAATACTCCAAAATTCACCAGAAGGGCTGCAAGCAACCCTTTGAAATATTTACAAATTTATGTTGTTTTAACAGCCTAAGCGAGCCTTAAACTGTACAGATCCCCCGAACTCGATCTGTGATCTCAACAACCCCTAACGAGCCCCTTTAAAGCGGCCTTTCTGCACGGCGTCAATGTGAAAATTTACCATTTTTGCGACTCTTTTCTGTTGACTCAAAAAAACCTAAATAAGCAAGGTATTTAGCTCAGAAAAAAAATCATTTTTTGTTAAATGCCAACTGACGCAGAAAGGCGATGACACGTCTATTCAAGTCGATTGCACCTTAAGCGCGCAGTGGCTTCTATGTTCGTGTTCATAAAATCTGAAATGTATATATAACGAAGCCTAGTCACAAGCACCAATCAATCCCTGTTAGGACAATAAAGCCCCAAACGAAGGCTGATCTTTTATAAAGCGCTGATGTACATCCATGTAGATTTCTCGGTAAAGCTCGTCGATTTTCGCGCCGTCTATAAACCCGGCCGAAAATCCGGGATGTTCCGGGTCAATGTTAGTACGCGCACTTTCTTTAAGATGAGCGATAAGCCGCCGCGGATCTTCAAGACCAATTGAAACCCGGACAGTTGTCGGTGTAATCCCAGCATCCTTGAGCGCTGTTTCCGACATTTCTGAATGACTTGTGAGCGCCGGGCACAAAGCCAGTGTGTTAGTTTGGCCCAAGCTGACTTGCAGCCCCATAGACGGCTCAAGACTGTCAAAGAAACGTTTAAAGCTATTTGTAGAAATTTTCTCAGCTGATTCATCCCCTTCAAAATCTATGGTGAACAGACCTGCAGGCAAGCCGAGTTTCATATTGGCTTTGAACACATCATGGTTGTGATGATTTTCCAAAGCCGGGCAATTCACATTAATCTGAGGATGCGCGTCGAGAATTTTCGCAAGCGTCAGCGTGTTAATCGCTTTGGCTATGACGCGAAGCTCATAGGTCTTTAATCCGTTTAAAACTTCATAGGCTTTATCAGAATCCAGAAAAGCCCCTTTAATGTAATATACATTCCAAAACATGGTTGCGTCCCAGGACACAGTTGTTGTCTCGCCATTGTAATCCGGCGCTTCCATAGTTTCGCCCTTAGGCATAAACATACGCTCGCCACGTCCAATAACAACCCCGGCGGTTGTCGCGCCGCCGCCGGTCATTTCTTTGGTATAAGAATGAATGACATAATCCGGACGTGCCATCATATCCGGGTTTTTTAATACAGGTGACAGAAAGGGCGTTCCCACCGTACTGTCACAGGCCACACACCAATTATGACTGTGAGCGATGCGCGATATGGCGGCCACATCCAGAACGTTTCCATGTGGATTACAAGGGCTTTCTATATAGACATATATTTGTCGCCCTTCATTCAGGCGGTCTTTATATTTTTCTTCACAAGCTGTAAGCGCCTTTTCAAAACTCTCGCCATCAAAGCCGTCAAACCATTCAATAGCAACATTAAGGTTGGATGCTTTCCCAAACCAGTCATGTAAAAGCTGATAAACGCCCCCATAAACATTACGCGAAACCAGAATAATATCTTCATATCCCACCAGGTGAGATAACAAACCGTCAATGGCCGCCATGCCCGAATTATAATTCCAGGCCAGATATTTGGCGGCGTCTTTACCGCACTCTAGGTCAACCACATGATTGGCCAGACTAATAGACGTGGGATTGAGAAGGCGCGAATAAATCTCATGCAGCGGCTCCCGTCCTGTAAACGCATCTTCGACCCACTCAGTACAGGCAAACAGATAAGTGGCCGTCCGGGTAATGACCGGCGTGGAAGAAAATAAAGCCGTTACATTATCAAAAATGGGATAGGGCCCTTTGGACCCGAACTGGCCTGTATGCGTTACTAAAGATTGATATGTGGCCCGCATGGGGTTTTGCAGCGTGTCTAGAATTTTTGCGAGCTGAAACGACAAGAAGCGTTTAGCATTAAACCAAGCAATGCGATCAGACCGGTCCAATGTCTCCAAACCTTCCAGGGTGGCCTGCCAGAGACCATGGGCGTCCGCATTGACCTTATAGAGTTTCTCCGTAAGTTCCATCAACGCTTTGCCAAACTCTGTTTCTAGCCCGATTCCAAAATGGATGAGCTGTTCGCGCGCAAGATCGGCGGCCTCGGTTTTATCAGTGGTATTTCTAAGCGGGCTTAACTGCTGCATGGTCATGGCAAACTCCTTTGCTAACATCTTATAAAAACAGCACCGGATTTATATATCATATTATACCATATTATGGTTGATTTATGATATATTATGCCACAAATAACCTATGGACGCTATAGATCAGAAGATTATCAGAACTTTGCAGCAGCAAGGCCGCCTTTCAAATCAAGCCCTATCAGAACAAGTCGGGCTGTCGCCCTCTCCTTGCCTTAAACGCTTAAAGGCCCTGGAAACCAGCGGTATGATTAGCGGTTACACGGCTTTAGTTGATCAAAAACTTTATGGCCTCCCCGTCACAATATTTCTTCGTATCAAACTGGGTAATCACACCGAAGATGCCATCCAGAATTTTGAGCGGCAAATCCGCCAAATTGATGAAATTCAAGACTGCTTTCTCATTACAGGAGATGCTGATTATCTGCTGCGCGTCATTGTTCAAGACCTTGATCACTATGAAAACCTGATCCGGCGGCGTTTACAGCGTATTCCCGCCGTTGCCTCTATCGACAGCAGCGTAGCATTTGGCAAAGTCAAGCAGTCCTATGTCTATCCCGCGCGGCCATGAGCAGCCAAACCGATCAATTTGCTGCTTTTCGGCATAAAAGTTATCAGCGTTACTTTACGTCTCGGTTTTTGACAGGCTTCTCTCTCCATGTTTTGACAACAACCATTGGCTTCCACCTTTACGACATAACAAGTAATGCCTTGTGGCTAGGTCTGATTGGCGTCGTCTTGTTTATGCCCTCATTATTATTGGTTGTTGTGACAGGAATAGCCGCAGACCGGCTTAACCGCCGCATCGTCATGGCTAGCGCCACGCTAGTTCTTGCGGCGAGCGCCGCATTTGTCATGGCTCTGACTTTATTTGGTAAATTTGAACCGATATGGGTCATGGCCGCTATGTTCCTGGTCGGGATCGGTAAAGCTTTCCATTCACCCGCTTCGGCCTCTTTGGCGGTCAATTTGGTTCCCAAAGAAGACTTCCCTAATGCCGTAGGCTGGATAACCTCCTCCTGGCAACTGGCCAGCATAGTCGGTCCAGCTATTGCCGGGTTTTCATTCGCCTTTATTGGTAGCTGGACTTATCTGATATCCTCTGTGTTTTTCATAGTGTCTGCATTGTGTATTTTATCCATTCCAAAACCAGCGCAGCGAATTTCAAAAGACCCAATGACACTGCGCTCACTGCTGGGCGGGTTTGAATATGTCTGGAAAACCAAAATTGTTCTAGGCGCTATCACCCTGGATTTATTCGCGGTCTTTTTAGGATCAGCAGTCTGGTTAATGCCAATTTTCGCCAAAGATATTTTAGAAATTGGATCTGTTGGGAATGGGTTTTTACGGGCCGCGCCAGGCATTGGTGCAGTGCTGATGGCTTTATATCTCGTGCGTTTTCCTGTGCGGGATCACGCAGGACTGGTATTATTAACATCCGTATTTTTATTTGGCGTTGCGACTATCATTTTTGGATTTTCATCAGTAGCCTGGTTGTCAATTATCGCGCTTATGTTTGTCGGTGCGTTTGATATGATTAGCGTGGTTATCCGCGAAGTCCTTTTACAGCTCTGGACTCCCGATGAAGTTCGCGGCCGCGTCAATGCAGTAAATTCTATATTTTTGGGTGCATCAAATGAACTTGGCGACGCCAGGGCTGGTTTCGTTGCAGCCAGGCTGGGCGCTATAATAACCGTGATAGCCGGGGGTTTTGCCGCTATTGCTGTAGTTGGCTTTGTGGCTGTCTTATTTCCGGGCCTACGAAAGATCCGGAAACTGGATCAGAGTTCAAATGAAATTTTTGAATAGCGACAGCTCCAATTTTTTCGATCCCGCTCTTGGCGGTGACCCAGCCTGGTATCAGCATTTAATCTGGCTTCTTGGACACACCGAAAGCTGGCTCTTTATCGCTAAGATAATCTTGTTTCTCACAGGTATAACTCTGATCACCCGTTACTTGTCACGTACAGATCGCAAATTATGGGCTTGGTTCGTGGCAATAGGATTCGCAGTATTGATATCTTTTACTTTCTATTTGTTCAAAGATATCCAACAGTTTTTTATGCAAGGTTTCATCCCGGAAGATGAGCGATATAAAGTCACGATTTATCGCTTAGTCGGACACACCTTTAACATAGGCGCAGGTGCCGTCTTGATCTGGCTCGTCTATAAATTATTAAGGCGAGCCAGTTTGGACACTGACTCTTAATTTTCCGGCGCGACCATAGCAAAGGCATTGATTTTATTTCCGTCCATATCCCGGAAATAACCACAATAAAATCCGCTATCCCCGCGAGGCCCTGCAGGCCCTTCGCACTGAGCACCCAATTGAATAGCTTTGTCATATAGTTTGTGAACAGTTTCCTTGTCTGGGCAGGCCAGTGAAATCATCGTGCCATTACCAGCCGTAGCAGGTTGTTCATTATAAGGCTTGCAAACCGCATACATAGGCGCATTCATAGATGGACCGTAGCCCACAAAAGTTTCATTGGCCCAAAGACGGTCAATACCAATTTCTGCAAATAGAGCATCATAAAACGCCGTCGCCTTATCCAGATCATTTGTGCCAACTGTTGTGTATGAAATCATGCTTCTGCCTCCTGAAATTTAATAAACATAACCTGTTATGCAGACCTCAGCCACGCATAAAGCAAAATAGCCCCTATTCGTTTATGTCAGTATGAACCACAGCAGGTTTTATATCTTTTATACGGATAGCCTCAATAATCTGGCCGCGCAGTAATGCTGTTTCCACACTGGTTGG
>JAHDGM010000050.1 GCA_020627655.1 Hellea sp. | reverse complement strand
AAACGCCGGAGTATCTAAGGCGATGTCAGCTCCGCTTATCCATGTCTTGTTTCTGTGCACGGGAAATTCAGCGCGATCGATTTTATCGGAAGTTATTTTAAATGATTTGGGAGAAGGGCGCTTTCGAGCTTTTTCCGCAGGTAGCCGGCCGAGCGGAAAGCCTCATCCCGAGGGCCTGGCAGAATTACAACGTCGGGGCCATTCAATTGCAGGCGTAAGTTCCAAGAGCTGGGATGTGTTTGCTCGCCTGGATGCGCCAAGAATGGATATTATTGTGACGGTTTGTAGTAGTGCTGCCAATGAGATATGCCCTATTTGGCCTAAAACAGGCACAGAGAGCCCTGTGAGCGTTCATTGGGGTGCTGAAGACCCAGCGTATATTGAGCCGCTGTCCGCGCGTCAGAAGGCTTTTTCCGAAGTCTACAAATTGTGCCGCGCCCGGATTGAGGCTCTGTTGTCATTATCAGGCCACGATTTGACTGACAGGGCTTCGTTACAGCTAATCGGAAATATCCATTAAAAAAAGCCGCCCCAAAGGGCAGCTTTATTATTTTGTATAGAAGAGCTATTTTTACTTCTTCTTTGTGGTTGGCCACCACTGGTTCAGCTTCTTAGCTGCCCACTCACGGCCACCCAGACCGAAGGCAAGCGCACCGCCGACACCACCAGCTACTGATGCAGCCATGACTGTGTAACGGAATGCTGAGTCAACGATTTCTTCGCCAAGGTTCATTTGGCTTAAGCCCATGAATGTCACGATTACGACCGTTGCATATTTAATGATACGACCGGCAAGGTCTCCGGATGTTTCAGAAACAATACGTGAGACAAAGTTCGCGATGAACAGACCTGCACCGATGATGATAGCACCAAGAACAACACGACCACCAACTTCAAGTAATGTATTAAATACATTTGTCAGCTCAGGAATACCCAGTGTTCTCATGGCGGCTGTTAAGCCCATAAGAATAATACCAACGAATGAAACAGTTGAGATGATCTTGGACGGTAATACGCCATCGCCATCAACACCGTCGAGGCTACCGATTGCGCTTAGTGAGTTGTCGACACCAAGAGCTGGTAAAGTGTTCTCAGCCAAACGCGACACAAAACGCGCGATAAATACGGCAATCGCCAGGATCAAAGCTGCACCTAAGATATTCGGAATATAGGTAACGATCATATCCAGCATGCCAGAGATAGGCTCTGAGATACCTGGAATTTTCAGCGTGTTGATGGCTGCAATCGCGGCGAATAAAGTAACGGCTGCACCTGCAAGGCCGCCCATTGAGCGTGCGATATTGTTTGTTGTTGCAGCTTCTTCAGAAGCACCGGCAAAGCCGTAACGGCCTGCGAGACGATCAACCTGTGCCGCCTCTAATGTGCTGGCAAGAGCTTCTTTGACGACCTTTGCAAGCATAACGCCGACGCCAAGTACAATACCGGCACCAATAACATTTGGTATGTAGTCAAAGATATTTGTGAGCATGCCTTTAACTGGGGCAAGCTGATCCGCAACCATTGGGAACTGGCCAAGGCCTAGTAGGATGAATACCAACCATAATACCCAGAACACGGCTTTAGACAAAGATTTGCCGATATTTCCGCCAGTTGTTTTGGCGCGCTGGCCTAGTCCTGTTCGGTTGATAGCGCCGGACACGATCGCCGCGGCAAATTTAGAGATGAAGTAACCGACAATGATTACGAGTAAGGCAATAAGCGGCCCTGCAAGCCAGTCAAAATTATCGCCCGGAATCAAATTTGCGACAGCGTCGGTCATTTGATTTAGGTTAGCAGTTTGGTCCATTAGGAAACCCTCCAGTATAAATTAAGGCTCCCTTAGTGAAGCCCCCCATAACTCAATACCCCATCACGCAGGGCATAATTGTTAACTTTTAGAAAGGTGAACATAAACGTTACATGAATGAAAGCCAAGCGAAGATATGTAAGTGCTTGACGATTTGCTATCGGATGTTAGGGGCAGCATATGAAGACGCCGATAAAGAACAAGCCGCTATTGGTCACTTTAGCCGTATTTTCCTTTGGCGTGCTGGCACTGGCCATAATACGGATCAAGCTTAATGGTTAGTTCGCCAACAGTGACAGGGGAGCTTCTCCTGCGGGTTCAGTCAAAGGAACTTACCCGGGATTTAGCCCAGATTGCCGCTGCAGAGGCGCTGGACGTATTATTGGAGCAACTTAGAGTTAAACAGCCAAAAAAACGGTTTTTCTGGCAGTCAAAGTCTGAAAGGCTCAAGGGCCTTTATCTGTGGGGCGGCGTTGGACGCGGTAAGTCCATGCTTATGGATTGGTTCTTTGACCGCCTACCTGTAAATCCTAAAAAGCGGGTTCATTTTCATGCTTTTATGCTGGACGTCCATAGCCGTATCGCGCGGTGGAGGAAATTATCTGATGCTGAGAAGCGTCAATCAGATTTTTATAGTCGGGAAGCTGGGGACGATCCTATTACTCCGGTTGCTAGATCTATTGCGGCGGAAGCCCGGGTTTTATGTTTTGACGAGTTCCACGTCACAGATATTGCGGATGCAATGATTTTGTCACGCCTATTTGCCGCAATATGGGAAGAGGGCGTCATTGTAGTGGCAACATCAAACAGGCCGCCAGAGGATTTATATAAAAACGGGCTCAATCGGGCTTTGTTTGAGCCCTTTATCCATATGATGCCCGAGCATCTTGTTATACATGAGTTTGAGGGGAAGACGGATCACAGGCTACGGCAACTATCAGCTGCGCCGGTTTATTACTCCCCTTTAGGGGACGGCGCAGAAACAGCTATCGAAGCGGCTTGGAACCGCCTGACTGGCGTGGCAATTTCGCGGCCAATGACGCTTTTGGTACAGGGACGTGAACTTCTCTTGGAAAATACGGCTGCCGGTACAGCGAGGACGACTTTTGATCGACTTTGCGGTCGCGCATTGGGGGCAGCTGATTACTTGAAGCTGGCTGAGAGTTTTCAAACCCTGATACTTGAAAATGTACCGCAAATGAGCCGTGAAATGCGCAATGAAGCCAAGCGCTTTGTCACGCTTGTCGACGCGCTGTACGAAACACGCACAAAATTGATCATGAGTGCAGCAACCGAGCCTGTAGATCTTTATCCGTCCGGGGACGGTTCTTTCGAATTTGAGCGTACTGTCAGCCGATTGATGGAGATGCGAAGTCAGGATTATCTGGCATCACGCAGAAATTTGGGTGAGGCAGGCTCAGACTTGTAAGGTAATTTCCACATCCCATATCTATCTAAAGGTTTTGGGAGATGGATATGCGTATTCACAGTTTTTCCTGGCGAGAATGGGCCGTGGTTGGAATGTTCGTATTTGCAGCCGCTGTCGTAACATGGGGGCTTATGATCAGGCCTCATAATTATGATTGGGTGACAACAGGGGAAACTACAGCTGTGATCGAAACGGTCCTTCCGTCAAAAACCGTTATAGGAACCAGCGACATCAAAGTATTAGTGAGACTGCCTGATGGTTCTGGGGCCATAGTAAATCTTCCGCCAGACTCACTGTTGGATGAAGGGTGCGCAATCAACTTGATTATAATGACTGATCCGGGAAGCCCCAAGGCGATCAAGTATGTCTATTCGTCATTTTCGGCAGGCTAGCTGCTATACTCCCAACGATCGGGGCCGGCATATAGACGTCGCCGCGGGCCCGCTTTGTCGAAATTACCGTCTTCATAGGCGCAGTCGCCCTCCCAATAGGTGACAAAGCCGTCATTATGTTTAGCGAAACGAGTTTTGAATATTTCCGTTGTGCATGCCTCAATCCCTTGAACCGCTGAACTGGCAGTGTCAAAATGCCTGATTTGATGCAGAGAAATATAGGTTGGGGGCATTATCTGGATGTCTGGCGAAGGAATTTTTTGCATGAATTCATTGGGTCTAACCCATTGATAGTCATGGATTTCTCCTTGGTCTATCTTTACGGGATTGTCAGGTGCCTGCGCCACAAAAAACCAGGTGGAAAATCTCCGAATTTCAGCTTCTGGCGGTATCCAATTAGAAAGTGTGCTCATTTTTGAGCTTGTAATATTCAGGCCCGTTTCTTCCTCGGTTTCGCGTATGGCGGCACTGCGAGCACGGGCAATTTCGTCAAGCCCTGGGCCATCATTCTCATCCACGCGTCCGCCTGGAAACACCCAGGCTCCGCCAAAAGCTTTCAGCTTTCGATTACGACGTAACATGAGGACTTCGATCCCCTTGGAACCGTCCCGTAAAAGTAAAACTGTTGCGGCAGGAATGAGGTTCGATGGAGTCGTTGTTGCTTCAAGCATTAAATATCAAGTTCACTGACGAACTGGGCGTGATCCTGAATGAATTGGTATCGCAAATCCGCGCGCTTACCCATCAATGTTTCCACCAAGGCTTCGGTTGTCGGAAGGTTTTCATCATCAATGGTGATTTGAATCATCTTGCGAGTCTTGGGGTTCATAGTGGTATCTTTAAGCTGAGATGCCATCATTTCGCCCAAGCCTTTAAAGCGCCCAATATCGACTTTACCACGGCCCTTGAATACACGCTCCAAGAGTTCATCTTTATGAGTATCATCAATGGCATATTCCGTTTTCGCGCCCTGCGTGATTTTATAAAGCGGCGGCATAGCCATATACAGGCGGCCCTGTTCAATAAGTCCGGGCATATAACGATAGAAGAAGGTGATCAGCAAAGCTGCAATATGGGCCCCGTCTACATCGGCGTCGGTCATGATGACAACGCGTTCATACCGTAAATCTTCAATATCAAATTTACGGCCAAGACCTACGCCAAGTGCTGTCATAAGATCGTTGATTTCCGCGTTTTTGGATATTTTATCCATGCTGGCGCTTTCAACATTTAGGATTTTACCCCGCAGGGGCAGAATAGCTTGAGTGATGCGGTTGCGTGCCTGTTTCGCCGATCCGCCCGCGCTATCACCCTCGACAATGAAAAGCTCCGTATCTGTCGCATCTTTACGGGAGCAGTCAGCTAGTTTGCCGGGGAGCCTCAGCCGTTTTGTGGCGGACTTACGGTTTATATCGCGCTGCTTGCGGCGGCGCACACGTTCATTGGCTTTCTCAATAACCCATTCGAGAAGCTTAGTCGCATCTTTGGGGGATGAGGCCAGCCAGTGATCAAAGGGATCGCGCACAGCACTTTCAACAATACGGGCGGCCTCAGTATTTGATAACCGATCTTTGGTTTGTCCTTGAAATTCCGGATTGCTAATGAATACGGATACCAAAGCCCCGGCACCGTTCATAACGTCATCAGATTTAACGTGAGCAACTTTCTTACCCATGCCGGAAATATCAGCATAAGCGCGCAAGCCCTTGGTTATGGCGGCTCTTAAGCCTTGCTCATGAGTGCCGCCCCCGGCCGTCGGGATGGTGTTACAATATGAACGTACAAAGGTATCAGCTTCGCCGTAACCTTCGGGCGACCAGGTTATGGCCCATTCAACACGTCCGTGACCGCTGTCTTTTTTGGATCGGCCCGCGAATATTTCAGGGGTTACCGTTGTCTTGGTGCCAATGGTTTCTTTAAGGAAATCGGCCAGGCCAGCCGGAAAGTGGAATGTTGCTTCGGAAGGAACAGAATCCAGTTCTTGAACCAGGTCCGGGGCGCATTTCCAGCGGATTTCAACACCGGGCTGAAGATAGGCTTTTGCCCGCGTCATTCGAAACAGTCGAGCCGGTTTGAAATGGGCCTTGGGTCCAAAAATTTCCGGATCAGGATGGAATCTAACCTTAGTCCCGCGGCGGTTATTAATACTGCCCAAGTTTTCGATTTTCCCAAGCGGCTTGCCTTGTGAGAATTTCATCCGATGTAACTGCTTATTACGAGCAACTTCGACTTCGAGCGCGTCCGAAAGGGCGTTCACAACAGATACGCCCACGCCGTGCAGGCCTCCAGAGGTCTCGTAAGCTTTATCCGTAAATTTCCCGCCTGCATGTAAGGTGGTCATGATAACTTCAAGGGCGGATTTATCCTTGAATTTCGGGTGGGGATCGACGGGAATGCCGCGTCCATTATCTGAGACTGATAAAAAACCGTCTGAATGCAGTTCTACTTCGATCCGGCTTGCATGTCCTGCAACGGCTTCATCCATGGAGTTATCAATGACTTCGGCGAATAAGTGGTGCAGGGCACGATCATCTGTGCCGCCAATATACATGCCGGGGCGAAGCCGAACCGGCTCAAGGCCTTCAAGAACCTCAATGTCCTTCGCTGAGTAGCTATCATTGCTGGCTGAACTTTTATCGCCAAACAGGTCTTTTTTCTTTGATGCAGCCATAGCTTATCAGTGCTTCCCCGAAAATGAATCGCGAGTCAGTTTCGCGCTTTGTTCCACTATGGGAAAATCCCCGCGCGGTGCAAGGGTGCACTCGCGCGGAAGCCGCGAAAATTTAGAATACCATCCGTAAGACGATGCGGCCCGTATGACGGATAAAACCATCACGAATATCGCTATCGAAATCAAGGCCGACAGATGAATAAGGTGTACCAGCGGCAAGGGTAAAGCCAAGCAAGAAGCCATCTTTAGGGAAAGCTTGTGATTGCAGGGATGCACGCTGTGTTAATCCGGCAAAACCGTAATTTGTCACAATGCCGTCATTGATAAATTCGTTGCGATAACCAAATCTTAGAGCCGGGCGTATCCAGGTGCGGCGACCCTCAAACTTGGCGCCCAGGTTAATCATGGCAGTCGCGCCAGCTAATTCAGACTTGCGGCTCGATACATCCAGTGCAATGCCTTCCGGGCCGTTCTCAGTGTAACCTTTTTCATTGAGGCGTAAGTAATCAAGAGAGAAGGCCGGGCGAATCCAGAACTTTTCACTGACTGCAATGTCGTAACCGCCGCGGATCGTACCGTTCAGATGCGTTCCAGACCAGTCACCATCTGATGTCTCATTGTAATCCCCGATTTGGATGCGGCGTGTTTGTTCAAAATCACTAAAGCCGCCGCCGCCATAAACATCCAGGCTGAAGTCACCGCTTTGCATGCCGCCATAAAGGCCGCCTTGAAGCGTTAGTACATCCAGCGGGTCATCAAAGCCAACAACGTCTTCGATCTCGGTGGAGGCGAACCCAAAGTTTATACCGGCTGTATGGAAAGGGCCAAAGGCGGTATCAAGGCCACCGGTGAAACCAAAGCCGAAGCCACGGTATTGTTCAGATAACCCGGCGAGATCACGGTCTGCAAAATAGGTGAACTCTTGTATCCATGCACCGCCCGGTTTGTCTTGTGAACGGCGGGCGTTATCAAGATGTGTACCAACCGCGCCGACAGCGCCGTCTACATTGGCTACAACAAACTGGCGCGCCGCAGCTGCGAATTCCGGTAATAATTGGTTTAGCGCGCCGCGGAACTCCGTTCCGTCTGTGATGTTTACAAAAGCTCGGGCGAGATCATCATTGCTTGAAAGGGCTCCGTATGCTGTCTCGAAGCTAGCTGCCTGTACCGCGTCAAGCCCCATGGCTTCAGCGCTGCGGATATCAAAAGTAATCAACAGAGCATTAGGATCATTAGGATCCAGGGTTAGTGACGTGTTGTATAAAAAAGGCGATGTAAATGCTAGAAGTGACTCTAAATCAGCACCATAAGAAAGTGTTCCGCCTGCATCGACAAGGGTAAATGTGTTGTTTGCCGGATCAATAGTGCTAGCCAGAAGCGGGGCAATTGAAGCGCCCTCAGCAAATGTGATGTCTCCGGTTGTGGCAAGGGTTGATGAAGTTCCAGCTTGTCCGTCAATGGTTGGGCTAAAAGTAGATGTTCCGTCAAAGCTGGCGGTCGTGGCATTGATAGTCGACGCCGTCGCTTGAGCTAGAGTGCTGCCACCCGTAACAGAAATATCTAGCACGCCATCACTATCGCTTAGAGTGCCTGTATAAACTGTTCCGCCGGATAGAGCGAAACTATCAGCGCCTGCGCCAAATGCTACGTCACCTGTAATTGTTCCGGCGCTAGCCGTGAGAGTGTCGGCTCCGCTGCCCAGAAGAATATCGCCGACTATGGCTGGAGCTTGCGGAGTGACGCTATCATTCGGGTCTGGGTCAACGGCCAATGACTGATTAATTGCAACGCCGGCAGTATTGACGGACAAATCCATGGCGATCGTTGTGAAGTTTGTTGGATCAGTATTAAGCGTAGGGGATACTCCAAGAGCTTGAATTGTGCCTGTATTGTCAATAGTTGTAATAGAGCCAGATGCGTCTCTGATTGCTATTGTAGTCCCGTCGCGTCCAACCATTGACGCAGTAATATTGCCGGAATTCACGATGCTGGTCAGGGTTCCATTGCCTTCTACGTCAATTGCTATAGCGCTCAATGAGCGGGCCGGAACAACATTGTTCGGATCACTGAAAACAGTTGTGTCTTCAACGGCGAATGCCTGAATAACGCCGGCATTGTTAATGGCATCGACGATTGCTCCGCTGCCTAAAACGACGACTCGGGCCGTACCAGTGGCATCGGCTGCCAGGACTGTGCCATCATTTCCGCTGCGAAACGCGTATGACTCCAGAGTGCCAGTATTGCTGATACCACCCGTTAGTGTGGCGTCGGAAACCTGTACGGCAGTGCCGCTGATGTCATTATAGGTGGGTTGTGCCGTGACAATGCCCTGATTGATAAAGGCAAAATCTAATGTGTTAGTTGTTCCGTCCACAACTTCTGTGACCAGACCAATCGTGATCTGTGTGCCATTCCCATCAAACAGGATTGCAGGGGCGGAACCGTATTGGGTTATGCGGCTTGTGGCGACAGAACTGGTTGCCGCCGATTGTAAATAGACGCCTTCAGTCACATTACCGCCAATTGAAATGGCTGAAGCCGCTTGCAATTGATCGTCTGGGTCAACGGTTGAGCGTCCACGCTCGGAACTAACCCCAAAAGAACTTGGTAGATATCGATAACCCGAATTATTGATGACTGATGTGTTGGTAATCCCGCCTGTTATGTCTCCTTCAGTCACGATGGCTGAACCGCCTTCGCCGCGCACTGAAATAGCTCCGCCAGCATTAAGGTCGCCGGTCATATTGCCTTCGACGCTGATGCCGCGAACATTAGTGCCTGTTAAAATCATACTGCCAGCCAGATCTACATCACCTGTCAGGCCAGCCGATTGCAATAGGCGAAAGCCATAACTGTCATTACCTTCGATTTCGATTGTGCTGGATTGATTGGCGCGAATAGAGCCTGTGAACGGACTGGCTCCAGAAATAAGAATGCCTGTGCGGCCAGTGCCTTCTGCAAAGGCGCCATCCGGATCATTATCGCCGTCATTGTCAGCCGCGACATAGGTTTCGGTTAGGCGAATTGAGCCATTGAGAGTCACATCTCCGCTATTGCCGCCCTGGACTTCTATGCCTGTCGTGTTGTTAGCATCTTCTGACGTAATGTTGCCGTCCACGGTTACATCATTGGCTGAATTCAAAATCACTGCGGAGCCGCTAGTGATGGCTACGCTCCCGGCAGTTTGTACACGGACGTCACAGGCTGTGCCGTTATTCGCTGTCGCCGTTTGAAGCTGAGTTGTCGTTGCAGTGTCTATGCCGCCGGTTAAATTTCCATCAGCGTCAGTACTGGAACAGGCAACCTGCGCGTATGCAGGTGCTCCATAAGCAAGGGCTAGCACTGGCAATGTTGCGGCCAGAAGGCGGGCTTTAAGTGTCATGGATTTGTCCCGTTATTATATAAACTCAGCACGATTCAGTGCGTTCTAACGGACAATATGGAAAAGGCCAATGAAAGAATGGTTATTTTTTCTGTAATTTTACAGTAACCTAACTTCTGAACGTAGTCGCCAAAATGTTGACCATGCTGGCATGTAGGGCGGTTTTCCCAATATTTTCCAGTGTATGATCCTGATCCGCTCTATATCGTAGTGTTTCACCTGCTTTAGCTGTCCAGCTTTCATCCCCAACAGTAACTTTTACCTGGCCTTGTAAAATGCTTAAGTTTTCAACAGACCCCGCAGGATGTGCCGAGCTTTCAAGGCGGCCGCCAATAGCAGCTTTAAAATCGTACCACTGCACCCATTGTACGGTTTCAATCCAGCCGATTATTCTAAGTTCACAAAGGCCATCTTCACTTTTGATCAGAGGAATGTCTTGTTGTGTGGCGTGTTCGACCAAGTTCTCTGAGCCTTCGGGCCCGGATAAAACCGTTTCGACGCTTATACCCAAAGCCTGACTAAGGCGTGAAAGGGTTCCGATGGTTGGGTTGGACTCGTTTTTTTCAATTTGCGAAATCATGGATTTTGCGACTCCAGACATCTCGGACAAATCGCCAAGGGACAGATTACCGGCAGCGCGCAGTCTCTGTATAGTTTTTCCAAGTCGTTCGCCCAGTGCATCAGACTCAGGGCAGTGGGCGCGTTTTTGTCTAGCCATTAAATCTCACAAATTTTTTACCAAAAAGGGTCTGGTATATTGATCAAATGTTCTATATATAGAACGAAACATAAGTTCAAGGTCTGAATCGGAACTATTACATGCGCTTTTTACCTATATTCGTCGATACTGCTGGCAAAAAAATTATTGTAATTGGCGGCGGCCCTGCGGCTGAGGCGAAATTACGAACGCTGATTAAGAGCGATGCTGATATAACCGTAATTGCGCCAAGCGTTACTACTGAAATATCCAGATGGGCGGCCGCTAATTCTAAACTGAACATAGAAGAGCGTGAATTTGATGAATCTGATCTTGCGGGTGCATCTTTGCTTTACGCCGCCACGGAAAACGCAGCTGAGAATAGCCGCTTAGCCAAACTCGCTAAGAAACGTGGTTTGTTCGTAAATGCTGCCGATCAAAAAGAAGATTGCAGTTTTTATTCGCCGGCCATTGTTGATCGCAGCCCCCTTATTGTTGCAATAGGAAGTGAGGGTGCCGCTCCTGGGCTGGCAAGGGCGCTAAAAGCGGATATTGAAACCCGTTTGCCGAAATCAACGGGTCGGCTCACCCGTAAAATCGCTGAACTACGGACTAAGCTGTCATCTATAATGCCAATGTTTTCAGATCGGCAGAGGTTATGGGCTGAGATTTTCCCGCCAAATAGTGATCTTTCATCACGCCTGAATTATAGCGACGCGGCATTGGATCAGGCTTATGAGGCTGCGCTGAGCGGGAGCGCCTCTGAGCGTACAGGTAAAGTTTCGCTAGTTGGAGCAGGGCCGGGCAGTCTCGATTTGCTGACCATTGGTGCCCAAAGACGGCTGCATAGCGCCGATGTAATCGTATATGACCGTCTTGTGAGCCAGGAAGTCTTGGATATAGCTAGGCGTGAAGCAAAATATATCTATGTGGGTAAAAGTCCGGGGGCGCATACTACCCGGCAGGAAGAGATCAACCGTATTATCGTGGAAGAGGCCAAGGCGGGGCATAAAGTCGTCCGTCTAAAAGGCGGCGATCCGCTTATTTTTGGCCGCGCAGATGAGGAAATTGACGCCCTCGAAGCGGCCGGTGTTGACTATGAAATAGTGCCTGGGATTACGTCTGCCGCAGCCGCAGCGGCAAGTATAGGCGCTTCGCTGACATCCAGGGGGCATAACAAATCCGTTGCCTTGCTAACAGGGCATGACACTAAGGGATTTGCTGAGCAGGATTGGGCGAGCCTCGCCCAGCCCAATGCGCGCGCAGCTGTCTATATGGGGCTGGGCGCATCAAGGTTCATACAGGGGCGTTTAATGCTTCATGGCGCCTCTTCGGAATATCCTGTCACAATTGTTGAAAATGCATCTCGTGAGAACGAAAAAATTGTGGAAACCACTCTAGGAAACATGATCGAAGATATTGAAAAACATGATGTTTTGGGTCCTGCTATCTTATTGCTGGGTTACGCCACCAGAGATGCTGCAATGAATGGTAATTTACCCCTAAGAGCAGCGCTATGAGTACACTAAAGCACAAGGGCAAGGGCCCACAAAGCATGACCGCGAATGAGCTTCGTGAAGGATATTCGGTTTGGTTGACCCCTGATCTAACCTGGTCAACAGATTATCAGAATGCTCTTAAGACCGAAGACGCCGAACTGATTGAACAAATGCGCGTTGTTGCTGATAGGGACACTGAGGCGAATGAAGTCGTTGCGGCCTATTTTATCGATATAGATCCTGAAACTGGTTTGCCCGCCCGTTACCGTGAGCGATTTCGTGTCACAGGGCCGTCAAAAGACCTAGGCGAAGAAATAAAGAAAGTCTGATTATGTATCGCTACGATGAATTTGACCATGATGTGGTCCAAAGCCGCGTGAAACAATTCCGGGGGCAGGTGAAGCGCCGCCTCGAAGGCGCTTTGACAGAAGATCAGTTCAAGCCTTTACGTCTGCAAAATGGGCTGTATCTGCAACTTCATGCCTATATGCTGCGTGTTGCTATCCCATATGGGACGTTAAACTCGAGGCAAATGCGTCAGCTTGCTATGATTTCGGAAAAATATGACCGTGGATATGGTCATATTACAACTCGCCAAAACATGCAGATGAACTGGCCGCAGCTTCCTGAAGTGCCGGACATGCTGCAAGAATTGGCTGAGGTTGAAATGCATTGTTTCCAAACTTCTGGAAATTGTATCCGAAATGTCACATCCGATCCTTATGCGGGGGCAACGGCAGAAGAAATTGAAGATCCAAGGCCGACGGCTGAGCTGTTGCGGCAATGGTCGACCATGCATCCGGAATTCGCATTCTTGCCGCGAAAGTTCAAGATTGCCGTCATTGGGGCGTCCACTGACCGGGCCGTTATTAAAGCCCACGACATTGGAATTGAAATTGTTAAAAATGACAAAGGCGAGATCGGATATCATATACTGGTAGGCGGCGGTCTTGGTCGGACACCGATTATCGGCGTTACCTTGCGGGAGTTCCTGCCTAAGGATGAATTACTGCCTTACCTCGAAGCGGTTATGCGCGTGTATAACCGCTATGGCCGTCGTGATAACAAATACAAGGCCCGCATCAAAATTTTGGTAACCGAAACAGGAATTGACGCCTTCCGCGAGATCGTGGCAGCCGAATATGAAACCTTGGAGCCATCTGACATTGCTGTCTCAGCCGAAGAGGTGGCGCGTATTGAAAACTATTTTGCGTCACCGCAATTCGAAGCTGGGCTTGCCGCATCAAAAACACTTGAAAAACAAAAAGATAAAGATGATAATTTCAAGTATTGGGTTGAAAATAATATCGCTGCGCATAAGCAGTTCGGTTATGCTATTGTCAATATATCACTAAAGCCGCTGAACCGTGCTCCGGGTGATATTACAGCTGATCAAATGCGCGCTGTCTCAAACCTTGCCGATAACTATAGTTTTGGCGAAATCCGTACAACGCATCAGCAAAATCTGGTTCTGCCCCATGTTAAGCAGGATGATCTCTATGATGTTTATCAGGGTTTGGTAAAAGCCAAGCTGGCTGAGGCGAATATCGGCCTGATATCAGATATCATATGCTGCCCAGGTATGGATTATTGCGCCTTGGCAACAGCGCGCTCAATTCCTGTTTCTCAGGCAATTGCTGAGCGGTTTAAAGACCCGGCGCGTCAAAGAGCAATCGGTGAAATGTCCATCAAAATTTCCGGCTGTATCAATGCCTGTGGACATCACCATGTAGGCAATATTGGTATTTTGGGGCTCGAAAAAGCGGGTGTTGAATTTTATCAGGTGAAGCTAGGTGGCGATGCATCGGAAAATGCGGCCATTGGTCAAGTGACAGGCCCGGGGTTTTCACAAGATGAGCTTGTGGACGGGATAGAGCGCATGGTCGATTTCTATCTAGCTTCAAAAACCGATGGTGAGAAATTCATCGACACGTTCAAACGTATTGGTATCGCGCCGTTTAAGGAGGTGCTTTATGACAACGCCTAATGTTTTAATCCGCGACGGTCGTGCCGGTAGCAGCTCAGCTGTTGACAATACGCCCGATCTCGAAGGTTTTCTCGCTTCTAACCAAGGCGACACGGTCAAGTTGACCAATGACGTCGATCTTGAGCATATTAAAATGCATTTGCCCAAGTTGAAGACCATATTGGTTGATTTTCCTTCCTTCGCAGACGGGAGGGGCTTTTCCATCGCCCGGGAACTCCGTAAAAAATACGGATTCACAGGTGATTTGATAGCCGATGGTCCGCTTATTCCGGATCAATATGTATATGCTTTGCAATGTGGATTTGACGCCGTGAAGGTTGACGGGGTCACTTATGAGAGGCAGGCAGAGAGCCATTGGTTCGACGCGCTGGACGCTTTTAAAGTTACTTATCAGCGGGCCTATGATTTCAAAAACGGGCCATCAGTGAGCGTATTTGATGCCCGTAAAACATCTAAAGCTGCCCAAGAAAATAACGATCCATATTTTGGTCTATCTGCAGAACAGGCCATAGCTCAGGCCATTCAAGATTATGACAGTGATCTGGTGCTGGCGTCTTCAATGGGCGTGGATAGTGCCGTCTTGCTTCATATGGTAGCCAAGATTGATAGAAATCTACCCATTATATTTCTGGATACGGGCAAGCATTTTAGGGAAACCTTGCATTATCGTGACCTGCTTGTATCGCGTTTGGGTTTGACAAATCTGATCAACATAACGCCGGATCGTCAGTCGGTTAAAACTGAGGATCCCCATGGCTTACTGCACCAGACTGATGCAGATGCTTGTTGTGATTTACGTAAAGTCAGGCCGCTTGCGGGCAGGATTTTTGATTACAAAGCCCGGATAACAGGCCGGAAAAGGTACCAAACTCCGGACCGCCGTGATATGCCAATCCTTCAAACAGGTGGTGAGCAGGTGAAGCTTAACCCGCTGGCATATTGGTCATCCAAAGACGTAACGGCTTATATGCGTAAGCATGATTTGCCGGTTCACCCATTGTTATCATTAGGGTTTTTGTCTGTTGGCTGTCAGCCTTGTACTACACGGGTTTCTGAAGGCGAAGATGCCCGCGCGGGCCGTTGGCGTAATCTGGAAAAAGACGAGTGCGGGATTCATTTTGTTGACGGCAAATGGGTGCCTATACAAGGTAAGAAAACTCTGGAAGTATTCTAAGTTTAATAGCTCTGTTAAAATTTTTTCAAAAAATTTAAAATCTTTCCAAGGATTGCGGTTTTAGATACGTCTTACAGGTAAGATGACTAAAACTGAGAGTGATGAAACGTTGGCCAGACAGGCCGCATCGGGGAGTGCATCGGCTTTTCGTGAGCTATTGCAGCGGCATTATGACCGTGTGTTTCGTGTCGTCTATAGCGTTGTTCGTAATCAGGCAGATGCCGAAGATGTAACTCAGGAAATATGGGCGGCCATGCCCTCAAAACTGAGGCATTGGCGCGGGACGGCTCAGCTAACCAGCTGGTTGCATCGTATTGCTTTGAACGCGGCCAAAGACTCTCTACGCCGCTCGGCCTCGCGCGCCAGAACAGTTGCCGGTTACACGGAAGTGCAAAAATTATCTCTGGGCGAAAGTGCTGACACACAGGCACGTCTCTCATGGCTGCAGTCAGCGCTTGAAACCCTATCAGATGATTTGCGGGCCACGGCAGCCCTCACGCTTGGTGAAGAAATGAATTTTGCGCAAGCTGCCGAAGTTTTAGGCGTTGCGGAAGGGACGATTGCCTGGCGGATGAGTGAGATCAGAAAACGATTAAAAATATTGGCGTCAAAAGACAGTGATTATGGAAAGGAGGCCCTGGCATGAGTGATGAAGAACTGAATAAGCTGGCGGCTGCCATGAAAGAATTCCGTCCGTCTGAGGCATCGCGTGCGCAGGGCATGGATGCCGCGATGGCCGCTTTTGATAAGGAGTTTTCCTCTGATGTAACCGAGCTGGAAGAGACAGCTGCAAAAAATAATTCCGAGGATCGCCAAGGATCGCTCAACAGGCCGCGTCTTACGGGTCAGACCACACGTACTGGACGTGTGCAGACCAGATGGAGCGGTATGATGAAGAATTTTAATTTCAATCCTAAAGCGGTTATGTTGATGGGGAGCTGCGCGGCAGCGCTCACCGTATCATTGGTATTTCTGCCTCAGACATTTAACGACATTATTGAGAATGAAAAATTCTCTACAATTGCAGCTGAAGTTGAAACCAGCCCTGTAGACGTGGCTGCAACCGAACCATCGCGGTCAGAGCAAAATTTGCCTTCAGTTGGGCCGAAATCTGAGGCAGATG